>JACDDF010000197.1:0-1661 GCA_013817135.1 Nitrospirales bacterium | reverse complement strand
CCCTGGAACCATGAATGTCATCATCAACCTTCGCGCTCGCCCTCCTTTTGAGGAAACTGTCACCAAATGGCGGAAAACAGAAGCCTGTCCGTCTGCCTCCCAACCAGGCTCCTGTTGGTGTGAATTTCCGGATAAATGTTGGGAACGAAGTACGCAAACGGAACTAGTCCCACATATTCTTAAAGGCGGGGAAGATAGTATTGGGCTTCAAGAAGCGATACAACGCGTGTACATTAATATCGGCAGTTGTGGGGAAGAGGCCTGGGTCAACCATCTCACGGATCCCTTCCAACTTGATCCCCGACAACGAAACTTTGGACAATCTCCCTTCAGGATAGGTCAAGCCAGGCGAGATTGTCCTTATTTCCGGGCTATTGAAGATCGACTGCCGGACTTAGAAAATTTCCTTTACACCGCCAGGCCTACCGATCTGTACCTCGCACGGGGATTACAAGACCAAGAGGCACTTGAGAAGGAATTAAACGATGTATTTGGAACAGACGCCGTTAAAAAAGGCGAAATGCTCTTTCGGCAGCTATGCGCCAGGTGCCACTCCTACCCAAAATTTCCATCGGAACTCAATCAGGATTTCCGAAAAATTTCTCCGAGTCCAGCGTTAAAAGATATTCGCGAGAATTGGCTGGGAAATGATGAATTGATTCCCGCCTCTCAAGTCGGCACCCATTGGTCACGCGCGCTCCACACCAACCATATGACCGGGCATGTTTGGGAAGAATTCAGCGCAGACTCTGTACGCCAACAGTCCCCGCCATTAGATTTTCCAGATCCCGTCGACGGTGGCCGGGGCTATTATCGCAACATCTCGCTTTTGAGCGTGTGGGCCCATGCCCCCTTTATGCATAATAATGCTATCGGCCCCGAATTATGCGGACGCAATGGTAAAACTCCAGGCAAAACTGCAAATGGTACCTTGAAAGATCCTCTCTATCGATCCCCGTATGTCACCCTTCCTAGCCAGCCGGATCAGGACCCTCTCCCCATGCCTGATCCCCCAGACTGCTGGGCGTTTGATCCCACGGTGGAAGGGCGGTTTAAACTGTTTAAGGCTTCCATGGAAGCCCTGCTTTCTCCTGACCAGCGTATTCCCAAAGTCATTCCTCTCGACCAGGATATCCCCTTGCCTATCCTCCCTAAGGTAGACATAAAATTGGCCTTGAATCAATCTTCCCCTTTGCCCGAATCCCTCACCCGCTCCTTCCCAAAAGGGTTCCCCACCGCCAAATTGGGAAATTTTAACTACAAACATTTTGTCCAGGATCTCCTGATAACCTTGAAAGATCCCGCTTCTCCGATCATTCATGATAGGATCTCGGAATTCCGGGATTTGGTGAAGATCCTACAGGAGGATTCAGGCCCGATCACTATCCAAAGAATTCGAAAGATTTTCAAGGGAAAGTTACGGCGGTATCTCACCAGTTCCGCCCTCGTTGAAAATGAAGGCCATCGCTTTGGAGAAACGCTCTCCCTTGCGGAGAAGGGCTATCTCACCGCGTTCTTAGCTACGCTATAATAATCTTGCCGGAGTTTCAGTCTATGCTCAGCCATCACATAATCCTCAAGGTCAGTGGGTTTTTGTTGATATGGCTTGTGGGAGTGACAGGACTGTTTGGGTATGCCATCAAATATAACTGTTGGGCGCA
>JACDDF010000196.1 GCA_013817135.1 Nitrospirales bacterium | reverse complement strand
GATAGTGTCCGGGCAGTATTCAACTCGACAAAGGATGTGGGCATGAGTGTGGAATATGAGCGTGTGTTCAATGACGCCATTTGCCAAGGTGAATGGGATGTCGTCTACGCAGAGTCACGACGGTGGTCGAAACAAGCTGAGTGCGGGCCTATGCCGTATTTTGCGTTGAATGTCGTGTGCATGTTGCGGGGGGATTTTGCCGAAGCGTGGCAGGTCTATCCTCGGGCTTTTGGAGAAGAGGCCGATGTGCAATTACTTAAGGAGTGGATGGCGCGCTTACTGAGTGAACGATCGGATGATCCAAATTTCTTGTTATTTGAAGGAGTGTTTCATACGCAATCCGGCCGACTGGAGGACGCGGTGGTCAGCTATGAACGAGTCGGAGCTTTGGCCCCACATTCTCCCTATCCGTACTTTTTCCTGGCGCAGATTTATCAGGTCAAAGACCGCATCGATCAAGCTGTCAAAGCTTACCGCGAAGCGATTAAGCGAGACCCTTCCTATGTGGCAGCTCGCCTAAAGCTTGGGGTGGCCTACCAGGACCAGGGGCAGTTGGAAATGGCTATACCCCAATACCGTGAAGTTTTGAAACTCCGTCCTGATGAACCATTTGGGCATACCAATCTCGCATGTGCTCTTGCCGAACAAGGTAAGTTGGAGTTGGCAATTGAAGAATATAAAAAAGCACTGGAGATTATTCCCAATGATGCTGAGGTTCATTTCGCCTTGGGAGGTCTTTATGAAAACAAGGGACGATTGGATTTAGCCAAACGACAGTATGAAGAAGCTCTCCAGCTGGAACCGAATTTTGCTCCAGCTGCGAGCGCGATCGGCTGGTTTTTATATGATAAGGGGCAAGACGATTTTGCGATGGATTATTTCAGCCGGGCGCTCAAAGCGAATCCTAATGATGCGCAAGCCACTTTTGGGATTGGTCGGATTTATGATGAAAAAAACAAGCCGGAACTGGCGGTGCAGCATTACCAACGGGCACTGTCTTTAGAGAAAGATCCAGACCGGAAGATGCGAATTCTCAATTTCATGGATAAACTGCTTGGATAGGGCAGGTTGCAGCAGTGACCAATCGGTAGCGGACATTCTGGTTGGTAGGGATGTGAGGTTACTCCTGCCGAAAGAACTGTTGAATGACCGACATTTGAGGGTTGAGGTCCCCGGTGTTTTGTACTTCCTTTCGTATCTGTTCTTGTAAGTAGGAAGAGTACCCCACCTTGTTGACGAAAATTGGAAAAAATTGATCAGGCGTGAGCGCGATATGCGTTCGCAATTCCTCAACAATGTCATCACTAATGGGGACAAAAGTACTGCCGATATGGAGGATGACTCTATAATAACTTCCATCCCCACGCTGTTCCAATCTCAGCCCGGTTTGTGTTCCCAAGTTATTCTCCAACCTTCT
Source organism: Nitrospirales bacterium (assembly GCA_013817135.1). GTDB lineage: Bacteria > Nitrospirota > Nitrospiria > Nitrospirales > UBA8639 > Nitrospira_E. Next base: position 3,995 of record JACDDF010000196.1, on the reverse strand, counting down.
TAATCTTATATGAAAGCGTTCTCCAATCGCGGGTCATTGTAGGGTATCCAAAATTGGAATAACAAGGTTCCGTACTCTTCTTGACTGGTCTGGGACCCTGTGCTAGCGTACCCTCTTTTTCACGCTGGTGAAGCCAGTAATTCTTGTGTGGCACCAGTTTAGGTATGGAGGATGAGACCGATAATGTCGCGGTTATATAACTTCAGTGCGGGTCCGGCGATCTTGCCGGAAGAGGTGTTAAAACAGGCTCAGACCGATTTGCCGGATTGGCATGGGTCCGGTGCATCAATCATGGAAATGAGCCATCGTGGGAAAGAGTTTGTCTCGGTGGCTGCAGAAGCCGAGCAAGATGTCCGCGATTTATTAGGTGTACCTGCTAATTATAAAGTTCTCTTTTTGCAAGGCGGGGCATCAACACAATTTGCAACTATTCCCATGAATATCTTACGTGGGAAAAGTAAAGCTGATTACATTCTGACTGGTGCGTGGGGCAAAAAAGCCGTAAGCGATGCCAAAAAATATTGTGCAGTGAATGTTGCGGCATCTTCCGAAGGCGATAACTTTACCAGTATTCCGCCCTTTGAACGTTGGGCATTAAGTCAGGATGCTGCCTATGTGCATTATACGCCAAATGAAACGATCGGTGGGGTGGAATTCCACTGGGTGCCAGATACCGGCGCGGTGCCGTTAGTTGCCGATTTTTCATCCACTATTTTATCGCGTGCAATTGATGTCAGTCGGTTTGGAATCATCTATGCTGGCGCACAAAAAAATATTGGCCCCGCTGGTTTGACATTGGTTATTGTGCGGGACGATCTCATTGGAGACGTGTTGCCGATAACTCCAAGCGTGTACGATTATGCCAAACAAGCCGAAGCGGATTCTATGTTGAATACACCTCCAACCTATGCTGTGTATATTGCCGGTTTGGTATTTAAATGGTTAAAAAAGCAAGGTGGGCTCTCGGCGATGGGTGCCATCAATCAACGGAAGGCCGGTAAACTCTATGCGGCAATTGATGGGTCAAAATTTTACCGCAATCCGGTAGAAAAGGCTTCTCGTTCCTGGATGAACATCCCATTCATTTTGGCCAATCCGGATTTGGATAAAGCGTTTATTACAGGGGCGAAAGAGGCAGGATTAACCACACTCGAAGGCCATCGTTCGGTTGGTGGAATGCGCGCCAGTATTTATAACGCGATGCCTGAAGCTGGTGTTGATGCGTTAATTGATTTTATGGCCGATTTCGAGAAGCGCAAAGCCTAACGTCTCCTCGGAAATACCAGTTACCAATGACTCCCCGGTATGGTGCCGATATGTTTGTGAAAACACTATTGGTGCCTGTGAAGTTGAATGAAAAGTAGGCGAGTCTCTCTGGATGTGTGTGAATGAGATGCCCCATAAACGGGCAAGAGTGCTCAATGTTGCTTCGTGAGAATTAAAGTGGGGCCTCCCCTATTTGGAGATACTATGAATATTTTAGTGAGTGATAGCCTTTCCCCTAAAGGGGTTGAAGTCTTAGAGCGGGCAGGATTCTCTGTGGATGTGAAAACCAAGCTCACGAAAGAGGAATTGCTTCAAGAAATACCAAAATATGAAGGTTTAGTTGTTCGGTCGGCAACCAAAGTCACTAAAGACGTGATCGAAGCAGGAACTCGTCTTCGTATTGTGGGACGTGCCGGAACCGGTTTGGATAATGTCGACAGTGAGGCGGCAACCCGGCGTGGCATTGTGGTCATGAATACCCCAGGCGGCAATACAATTACCACTGCGGAGCACACGATGTCGATGATTGCTTCGATGAGTCGAAAGATTCCGCAGGCGACCATGTCCATGAAGGCAGGTAAATGGGAAAAAACCCGGTTTATGGGAACGGAACTCTATAATAAGACCTTGGGATTGGTAGGGTTAGGACAGATTGGGGCATATGTTGCAAAATTGGCTCAGGGATGGTCTATGAATGTAATTGGCTATGATCCCTACTTGGCCGTTGATCGGGCCAAGCAGATGGGGATTGAAGTGGTGGAATTAAATGAATTGTTTCATCGTTCTGATGTGATATCGGTTCATACGCCCTTGACCAATGAAACGAGAGGCCTCATTAACACCGAGACGATCGCAAAGATGAAAGATGGCATCATGATCGTGAACTGTGCCAGAGGCGGAATCATTAATGAACAGGATTTATGTGATGCACTGAAATCTCAAAAAGTTGCAGCGGCGGCCTTTGATGTGTTTGAAAATGAGCCCGTGGATCCCAAGCATCCTCTCATGGCTCTTGATAACTTTATCTGCACCCCTCATATAGGTGCTTCTACCGAAGAAGCTCAAGAGAATGTGGCGATTGGTATTGCTGAACAATTCGTTGATTATTTCAAGCGAGGTATTGCCAGAGGGGCCGTGAACGTTCCTTCTGTGGCACCTGAAGTACTTCCCCAACTGCAGCCGTATTTGGTCTTGGCGGAGCGTATGGGTCGATTTCAGGCCCAATTATTAGATGGAGGGATTAAATCCGTTACCGTTGAGTATTTTGGTGAGGTGGCTCAACTTACCGTGGCACCCGTGACCGTTGCGGTGTTAAAGGGCCTTCTCTCTCCTATTTTGGAAGATGGCATCAATTACGTGAATGCCCCTATCGTGGCAAAAGAACGTGGTATTGAAGTTAAGGAAGTGAAAAGTAGTGATGCCGGAGACTTCTCCAGTTTAATCCGGATCAAAGTCGAAGCCGGTCCCAGTACGTATTCTCTTGGTGGAACTCTGTTTCATCGTCAAGAACCGCGTTTTGTCGAAATAAACCAATTTCAGGTCGAGGTGGTCTCGGAAGGCCAAATGATTTTGATCGATAACGTGGATCGCCCTGGGGTGATTGGCATGGTTGGGCAGATTTTGGGCCAGCATGATGTCAATATTGCCAGGATGCAATGCGCCAGGGTCGAGCGTGGTGCATCGGCACTCCTGATTATTGGTCTGGATGCCCCGCTTGCTTCCCCCGTGTTGGATCTTCTCAAGAAAGAGAAAGATATTCTGTCCGTTCGCATGGTTGATCTCAGCTAGCTTGACGGTTTCTTTCTGCAGACTATCTTGGCCAAACATTTCGAGTTGGCAGGTTCTCTTCCATACGCCTCATGAAACCACTCCGCTCGCTTATCCCCATTGGTACAGCCACATTACTTCCCCATACGGCGCAAAGCGTTCGGAGGTTGGAAGATCAATTGTTGGCTCATTGTTCGACCTGGGGCTATCAGGAAATTATTCTCCCTACCTTTGAGTATCTTGATGTATTAGCCGTGGGGTTGGCTCCTGAGATTTTAGAGAAATGCTATAAATTTGCGGATTCGGCTTCGGGAAGAATTCTGGTCTTGCGCCCAGACGCCACGGCTCAGATTGCCAGAATGGTGGCCATGGGTCTTGGTGGAGAAACTCTTCCCTTGCGGTTTTCCTATCGGACCACGGTTTTTCGGTATGAACCGGAGCATCGGGGACGGGACCGCGAAGTATTCCAGGTCGGTTTTGAACTCATGGGTATTGATACTTCTCAAAGTGATGCCGAGGTCGTGACGTTACTGGCAGGGCTTCTGGAGCGGATTGGGTTGCCAGAATGGAAGATTTCTCTTGGTCATGTCGGATTTTTTAAGGCCCTGTTGGCCCAATCTGGTCTGTCTCTGAGTGGGCGAAAGCAGGCAGAAATTGCGGCAGCCCATAAAGACCTTCCTCAGCTGGAAAAGATTTTAGCGACGGGACGGTTATCTCGTTCTAAGGTAAGAGACATCTTGCAGGTGCCCGAACGGTGCGGCCGTGACGAAGTGCTGGAATGGGGAATGCGAATCGCTGGGAAGGATTCGCAATTGCTCAAACCCTTACAACGTCTGACGCAGGTCTATCGGCAATTGATAGCGAATGGAGTGCAAGATCACATTCTTTTGGATCTGGGTGAATTTCGTGGTTTTGACTATTACGATGGTGTCGTGTTTGATGTCTTCACCTCGACGTTCGGC
>JACDDF010000195.1 GCA_013817135.1 Nitrospirales bacterium | reverse complement strand
CCTGTCAGGACTGATGTTGGTTTTCCGGTCCGGCTTAGCGGTTTGGACGGTGTTGCCTTGATAAATTAGAGGAAAGATTGCCGGCCATTTGCGGGTGTTTGGTCACGCCTGGGTAATCTACTCCAATAGGGGTGTTCGAACAATAATGGCTCCACCAGTCAATGACTTCCTGCAAAAAAGGATCTTCCGGCCCTGTCGCAAAGAGGTGACCATAGAGGTAGCCCGTTTGGGTATCAAAGAGAATGAAAATCGGCATGGGTGCAGGGTGTGGAATATGTGGCGTGTCCATGGGTGATTGAGACCGTGCGTCAAAGGTTCCTTCTGTTTTTGCCTACGTATTCTTATCGGAACGTATTTTATTTTTCTTAAATTGACCTTTTGCCCAAACGGCTCTGACCGTCTATTTGGGATTCAGGGTCCATTCAAGGGTTTCAGGGAGATCGGAGAGGGGACTCAGCAACGATTGGGTCAAATTGGAAGACAACCCTTGACCTTCCCCGTCAAATGGGGTAGCTATGTTCCTTCACCGCACCACCGCACCACCGCACCACCGCACCACCGCGTCAACGGGATGTGCGTTTACATGAGTTGAGAGGGAGGCCATTCATGGATGTGTTCGATTCTGCTGAATCAGTTACCGCGAAGCAGGTTGCCAGGATCCTGCTGGTTGAAGATGAGGTGGATGTGAGGGAGTCCATCAAGTTGCAGCTTGAGGAGGAAGGGCATCAGGTCGTGGACACGGAATCAGGGAGCGATGCCTTGGCTCTGACCGAGTCCGCCCGGTTCGATATTGTGTTGACCGACGTCATGATCCCCGACATCAACGGAATTGAGTTGGTTCAGCGCATTATGCAGCTTCCGAATCATCCTGTGACGGTCGTCATGACGGGACATGGGTCGGTAGAGATGGCGGTGAAAGCCATTAAGGCCGGCGCCTTTGATTTCCTCTCTAAACCCTTTTCCATGGATGTCCTGAGCGCTACCGTTGCCAGCGCCCTGCGGGTCAAGTGTCTTCAGGACGAGAATGTCGAACTGAAGAAAACCGTCAAGGGGCAATTTAGTTTAGGGAAACTCATTAGCTCCAGTCAGGTGATGCAAGAGGTGTTTCAGTTAATTGATTGCGTGGCGGATACCGATAGTACCGTGCTTATTTTAGGGGAAAGTGGAACGGGCAAAGAATTAATTGCCCAAACCATTCATCATCATAGCACGCGGCACCGGGGAAGTCTGATTCCGGTTAATTGCGGAGCGATTCCCGAGGCGTTATTGGAAAGTGAATTGTTCGGTCATGAAAAAGGTGCGTTTACCGGAGCGGTGGCGTCACGAGTCGGACGATTTGAGCTGGCAACCGGAGGAACAATTTTTCTTGATGAAATCGGTGATCTAAGTCCTCCACTCCAGGTCAAACTTCTTCGCGTCCTCCAGGAGCGAACGTTTGAACGAGTGGGGGGTACTCGAACCTATAAATCGGATGCCCGTGTCATTGCCGCCACCAATCAGGATCTTGAAACCCTGGTCGCGGCTAAACAATTTCGGGAAGATCTGTTTTATCGGTTAAATGTGGTGCCGGTTCTTGTTCCTCCTCTCCGTCAACGAGTGGAAGATATCCCGCTTTTACTCCAGCATTTCATGACGATGTTCAATGATCGGCGGAAAGCCGAACTCACCGGTGTGGCTGAGGACGCGATGAGCCTCTTATGCGATTATCCCTGGCCGGGAAACGTTCGCGAACTCGGGAATATTGTTGAGCGGATTGCTATTTTAAAACGGCGCGGGTTGATAGTCCCGGAAGATTTGCCGGAAAAAATCCGGCGACTACCATCTTCCCATCTCCCCACCATGCCGGCGGCGATTCCAGTGGCCGGGATGGATCTCTCCAGAACCGTTGAGGAATTTGAAAACCGGCTGATTCTTGAGGCTCTCGAGCGAACCAATTGGGTCAAAAGTAAAGCGGCTCGTCTCCTGCAAATTAATCGTACCACCCTCATTGAAAAGTTAAAAAAGAAATCCCTGGCCGAAGTGGTCGCACAACGTGCGGCGCCATCGGAAGATCTGGCTGACGTGTAACGATACAAGGCCCCTGGCCATTCCTACCCTGTTCTCGCCTTCCCTTTCCGAACCAGCCTGAGGTTCTGACCATTCCGTCAACTCCTTGACGGCGGCAATATTGTCCGCTCGTCGTTGTTCTTCCAAAACTTCCTGGTTTATCAACGAAAATCCTGTGATCAATTTTTGCCCTCGGCAAGAATAACTCCGGTCTAATTTTTGCTGAATACGTTCAGTAGGTTGGAGCAGAAAACAAAAGTGAGGAAATTTACTTGGATTGCCCTGTCGTGTGTTATCTGGCCCAGCACGGTTATGGGAGGCCCCTGTTCTGAATTTTCCTGGTACGTTTCCCGCGACATGGTGATGCCAGAGATGATTCAACACGGACAAGATGCTATGCGGGCGGGACAACTCTTGGAAGCGCGAGACATGTTTGCCACCTATCTGAATGAACAGGAAGATGGAAAGTTTGCAGAAGGGACCCGTTGGGCCATGGCCTCTCTTCCTGATCCTTCGGATGAACCAGGCAGAGAAAATTTTCAACGCATTGAGCGATTACAGGCCATGAAAACAAGTCATCCGGATAGTGTGTATGCCCCATGGGCGCTTTGTGCCATGGGAGAAGTGTATTGGGAGGCTGGATGGTTTTCAGAAGCCAGCGGGATATTCGAAGAATTCCTCCGGTCCTATCCTGCACACCCCTTAGCGGGAGGAGTCATGGTTGAAGCCGGTCTAGGGTATCTGAGTAATAGGCAATATTTGGAGGCAGCACTGATCCTCAAGCGAGTGGTGGAAGAACCCAAGTGGAGCGGCCATCGCGTAAAAGGTGCATTGGGGCTGGCCGATGCCACGGCCATGGCGAAGGCGTGGAAGCAAGCCTACTATTGGTATCGGGTGGTGGAAGCCGAAAGGCCTGAACTCATTCGCCAGTCTGCGGAGTCATCGTATCAATATGGATTGACGGAAATTGCCGTAGGAAATCCCGCCATGGCGATATCCAGATTTTTGTTGACTGTCAATCTCCATCCGCATCAGGAAGCAGCCGGGAGGGCCCTCAACCACATATCAGAAAAATTACGAAAAGAGGGTCATGATTATCTCGCCTTGTATTTTGCGGATCATGCCCGACACCAATTTCCGGATCAGGAGCCCGGTCGACGTGGGCAGGCTGCACTCACCAGATGGGTCGTGGCGTTTGTTTCCCAGGAGCATGCCAAGGAGGACTGGACCAAGGTCTACCATCGGTTCGAAGATTTGGAAATTTACCTCTCCCTCTCATGGGATTACGTTCTGGAAACCGCCGGTGCGTTAAGTCATGCATCTGAAAGCGACGTGGCTGATGAAGGCCTGCTGTGGATGGGGCAAGCTTATCAGGCGTTAGGGGATTACGCTGATGCCGTTCAGACTTTCACCCGACTCATTATCGTGGCCTCGTCGGATGTAAGTCGTCTGGAGGGACAAGAACGACTCGCGTCGTTGTTACAGGATCAGATTCGCTGGTTCCATGATCGGAAAGCCTGGGTGCCATTACTCAAGTTTCACGCCGACCATCAGGACGCGTTTCAGCTGGTGCCATTGGAACGGGAGCGTCTCTTGATGGTTGCGCAAGCCTATCAGCAGGTGAATCTTCCCGCAGAAGCCTGGCATTGGTATGACCAACTCATAAAGGAGTACCCCAAGAGTCCGCTCCGGGAAGAGATTCGCCTTCAGCAGGTTGTGGTCGCTCAAGAGCAAGGCAACGGTTCATTGGTGCGGGACGCGGGTGCCTCGTACCTCAAGGAGTTTCCCAAGGGCCGAGGGCGAGGGCAGGTGGAGACCGCCCTAGGCATGGAAGCCTTCACTGACAAACGGTATGCAGAAGCGATCCGGGATTTCTCGGCGGCCCTACAGCATGTGGATGGAGAAGTGGGACAACGCCATGTGCTCAGGAATCGGGCACGCGCCAATCGAGCCCTCGGGCAGATGGAGTTAGTGGTTCAAGACATGCGACAGGTGGTGTCTATCGAACCCACCCAGGCTTCCGATGTCCTTCGCTTGGGGGATGCCATGTTTGATCAAGGTGACTATGTCGAAGCCCAGCGGCTGTACGATCAAGTCCTGGTCTTCGATGTGCCAGCGGCCTTGCACACCTGGGCCAAGTATCGGTTAGCGGTCTCGCTCGAACATATGGGGAAATCCGGTGAAGCCGCCACACTCCTTGCTGAAATCCGTGAATTGAAAACCCGTTCTCCGGAATTGGAACATACGATCCGTTCGGCCGCCACAGCGGTGTTGGATGAAATGTCATCGAAGGAAACGCCACCAACCAGGATACCCGATGTCCCGATTAAATCCTAAACCGATGATCGCGCTCAGTTCCAAGAGAAACGGGGAAACGTCCTGGCCGACGCTCGACCCTATCACGGAGCCGACAATCTCCAGTGAAACCCTCAGTCTGGCGCTTGAGGCTAAATATGCGGAAACGCAACGACTGCATCATCACCTTCATCGTTTGGTAAAGAGTCTTCCGTTACCCGCCTTGCTCTATAACCGCAAAGGCCGGATTGTAACCGCCAATCACGAGGCTCATGTCCTGATGGGAGGAGTCGATTGGAAGAAGATGAATTGGCACGTTCAGGATCTCTGGACATCCCTCGTGTGGCCAACGGTTCCCTTTACCGACTGGAAATGGAAAGCAGGCCGGGTGTCCTGTTGGGATTGTCCGTTAGGGGGTTTGGATCACCCCTCCAGTCTGACGGTTCGTTACCTCAAATATGAAGAGGAGGCGCTCAGTGGACGGACGGAGCAGATTCAACGCTTGGCGGCCATAGGAGAACAGGTCGGGCGGGTGGCGCATGATATTCGCAATCCACTGGCGAGTATTGAATGGTTTGCCACTCTATTGGGGCGTGACCGTCAGTCCGGCATGGAACGCCGCGAGCTGGCGGATCAATTACTTCAGGCCATTCGTTCTTTGGATGGGCTGGTCTCGAATCTCTTAACGTCGAGCACGCCATTGAAGCGGGAACGGCAGTGCGTGAACCTCTCAAGACTGTTGGATGATGTGGAGCTCTTAGCCCTGTATCCCCTCAGAGTAAAACGGCTGACCATTCATCGACAGAGGGAATCGTCGCTTCTCGAAATCTTGGGTCATGAGCAGTTATTAAAGCAGGCACTTTTGAATCTGCTCCTGAATGCGATTCAGGCCTCCCCGCCTGATGGTCATATTGAAATTCAGTGCCTGCGGACGTCCCTGCCGGCCACCGGAGAAGCCGTCTCTGCTGGAATCAATGGCGTGGCACTAAGTATTCGAGACGAAGGATGCGGGATGTCCAAAGAAGAACTCTCCAGAGTATTTCAACCATTTTATTCGAAGCGTCAGGGTGGGACCGGCCTTGGGC
>JACDDF010000194.1 GCA_013817135.1 Nitrospirales bacterium | reverse complement strand
TTTGGGGACAACCCGAACGCATTGTCCAGACTCTCAAAACTCTTGGAAAAAAACCTGCATTTCCTTCCGATATTTTACAAAGGTCCTTGGCTCCCACACATGCAATTCCTCACGTGGAGGTGTCGTAATGGCGAAAAAACCATCTATCCAAGAATCCGGGCACGATACGCCCAAAAAGTCCTCCTCGGCCGGCAAGCTCAAGGGTTGGTTGATTAAAAAGGCTTCCAGGAGGGAGGCCATGTCAGGAACTGAGGAGTGCCTGCCATCTGGCGGCACCGGATCCGTGAATTCTCAACCGACAAATGGGAATGTGCAAGCGCGTATGATCCAGCGGGGGTAAAAATCGTTTCACCACCGAGGCGGGCATCATGGCCAGGCACTCGATGATTGGTTGGTGGCTGAGCAAGAGATATTGGCAAGATATATCATCATAGTCCAGGAGGTCTGTTCATCAGCTGAGTTGCAGAATTCTCGTTCGCACACCTTCCCCTTTTGATCTGAATGACGGCCCGGTTTCCTGGAATATTTTTCCCTGTTTGTGTAGGTAGATTGTCGCTGGCCCAAAACAATGTCGCTTTTGCTGTTTCTTAAGAGGAGGTGTTTGTTTGATACCCAGGAAGATGGTCTGTAGTTTCATCTTCATCTCGTTAGTCCTACCAATCGGTGGGCTTTGCAAGTCTTATTTGATCTCAAGATCAGAGACGTGACCAACTTCAGGCTCAGGATTTTCTTCAACAACGGGAAAAAGACAACACTCAACTCCAAAAACGGGATCGAGAAAAAGAGTAGCTTGAAAAACACGAAAGGAACCGTGAACGAGAGGGCAAAAGGATTCATTCCCAAAATCCAACCGGGAAAGGCAAACCTCCATCAATGGGAAAAGGGGGCGGTCTGTGTCGTCAAGGACGGTAAGTAGCAAGACCCCCTTTCCGGCTGACATGGATTAACAAAAAAAAATCCATGTGCCAAAGGTTTATGCACAGAACGATTAGAGCCAAGTGTTCATTGCGTAAGCATTGAAAGGTCCAGTCCCGTTCATCAGTTTCCTCTCACGTGCGTAACCCCTTCCCGGATTTTGTTGGACTAATTCTGATGCTGACTCGTGAGACAGAATTGGAGTGTCTTCTTCTCAAAGGAGAAATGATGCGTGGTTTAAGAGTGGCCCTGATCATATTGGGGGCTTTTGGTTTATCCACTCTGGGGTGTTTACCTACGCCATCAGTGAGTGGAGAGATAAGCTCTTCAGGGCAGTGGTATGGCAGAGGGCTAATGGTACACATACCACTCCCTGGACCTTATCTAAAGGTGAAGCCTTCGCCGGTTTCTCCAGTCAGAATGGTTGCGGATTCGACCTTTCACTGACCACATGATCGTCCTAAGTATCCGGAACACCTTACGTGTATTGAGTTCTTAGAATCTCGTGGGGATGTTGGACGCATGAGGCCTCTCACCGGGTTGTTCCTCCCTCCTTTTCCCCCGTACGGCGTTCTATCTCCGAATGTGAAAAATATGGGGCAACACCTACCGAACAATGGGTGGAGCTCCAGGTAGTTCAAAAATGGGTCCGGGAAGCAGTAATGGCTTTAAATGAGGCAGTGGATTGAGAGCGATCCAGACTTAATTTCCTGTTGAGTCGAGCGGGATAGGATAGCGAAAAATACAAGTAGGCCTTGGCCCATTGCGAAATCATGCCGACCCACCGAACTCTTTTTGTCTCATCCCGCCAGAACCGGGAACAAACCCTTCAATCCATTGGCAATAAATTCCACGGCGATGGCGGCCAGGATGAGTCCCATAATACGCGTAAAAATATTAATGCCCGTTACGCCTAAACGCTGTGAGATCCACGGGGCCAAATGTAACGCCGACCAAATGCACGTGCCGACCGCAAGGATTACAAGGGCAATAAGGGCTTCATGGCCCCATCCGGTTCCTTTATCGGCATAAAGCACGACTGTGCTCAATGAGCCGGGTCCCGCCAGTAAGGGAGTTGATAAGGGGACGATGGCAATGTCCTGTTTTCTGTCGGACTCCTCAGCTTCTTCTTTGGTTTGCACCGTGAGGCTCAGCTGTGCCTGAAGCATGGAAATGGCCATGAGTAAAATGAGAATTCCACCACCCACTCTGAAAGAATTCACGCTGATCCCGAAAATTGCGAGCACCCCTTCACCCGCGACCAAGGCCACTAACAGGATCAGGGTCGCGGAGAATGAAGCAACCTTGGCAATCTTTTTGCGAGCTTTCATCTCTTTCCCTGGAGTGAGCGCGATGAACATGGAGATAGCTCCCAAGGGATTGATGATGGCTAAGAGCGCCACGAACAATTTTACGTATTCGGTGTAATCAAGCATGTGTTATCTGAATTCGTTCAATGCCAACCTTTAAGCATCCCGGGCAGGTAGCCGAGTGGCAGCTGAAACATTAGGGCACTCCAATAGGTATAGGTCTTGCTGAGACGACAGGCAAGGAAGGGATTGTATGAGCATTTCTGAAGAAGGATGCTTCCCAATGCGACACCAATGCATTGTACCCATTGGGGAGTGACTCTGCACTTGTTATGTTTCTTGGGGAACGTTTGGGAGATTCAGGCAAATCTATGTAGTCTGTAAGAGTTGATTCCTAGGTGTGTCATCGAGGAGTACGATTGGAAGCCGAGTAGACTGAGAGTCGGTCTCCGCTCAACTTCTGGAATGAAAGGGATTCCCCAAGCAGAGCAGGGAAGAATGAGGAGCCAATTCTTAGCCGTTGAGTAGAGAACAAGGGTGTCATACGATAGACTAGGCCGTTGAGGTCGATTCTCAAATGAATATTGTGAAAGGAGCGCGATGATGAAGGTGCTGCTGGCGTTAGAGCAAACCCGTATTTCTGAAGGGGCCATCCAGATCCTCAGCAAGTTGACACTGCCCGGTGGTTCCGATCTGTTTCTTCTTCATGTGAACCCCCTCCCTCAAAAGATTACGGGTCTGGCGAGGGAACGGATTTTGAAAATTTCCCAGCGGGTTCAAGAGGTTCAAAAACAGGCGCTTGAACAGGCAGGTCAGTTTCTGGGTAAGGTCGAAAAAAGGTTGAGTCATCAGGATGTGCATGTGTTTCCTCTTGTGAAAAAGGGCTTTCCTGGAGAGGAAATTTTAAAAACGATTCACACGAAATCCGTCGATCTGGTGGTCCTCGGATCACGTGGCTATTCCAAAGCGACAGGGTTTTTACTCGGGAGTGTGAGTCAATGGGTGTTACAGGAAGCGCCTTGTTCGGTGCTGATCGCCCGCCCCATGGCTCGGGAGAAAAAGGCTGTTCGAGCCATGAAGCTTCTCCTGGCTACTGATGGATCTGCCGATTCGCGTGCGGCCGTCGACTTTGTTAAAAACCTGGCATTACCCCCTTCCTCACAGATCACCATTCTCCATGTCGTCAAAAAGCATGTGTTCGAAACTGAACAAACGTTGATTGCCGACAGCAAACATGAGAATGAATTTGCAAAATTGGCTGAAGAACTCTTGGCGATCCGAGGTCGGGAAGGGGCGAAACTCCTTGAACAGACTCTAAAGGCCTTGAGTTCTGATGACCTTCAAATTCAGGAGCGTTTGGTGTTTGGCAATCCGGGAGAAGAAATTCTTAAAGCTGTTCGATATGTGCGAGCTGATCTTGTTGTCATGGGATCGCGTGGCTCGACGGGAGTTAAGCGGGTGTTTCTGGGCAGTGTGTCCAACAAGGTTGCCCATAGTGCCGGATGTTCGGTGGCGGTCATTCGTCATTAAAAGAAGAGGTGATTTTCAGAAACCTGGGCAAGATAGCTGTCTTGTTGTATGAACATTATCCTGGTGGCGCCCCCTTGTGGTAACGGCAGCGGAAACCAGAATGGCCCGATTTCTCACTTCTTTACCCGACACCGTATCCACTCGGCAGTGGGCATTCCAGAGGCATTGGACAACATTCATATATGAATAAAGGCACGTGTCATGAGCATTCGAAATTTCAAGTACCTGTTTAAGCCTCAGTCCATTGCGGTCATTGGTGCGTCAAATCGGCCTCACCGCGTAGGACGGGTCGTGATGCAGAATCTTCTTAAAGGAGGATTTCAGGGTCCTATTCTGCCGGTCAATCCCAAGTATCAAGCGGTGTGTGGAGTGCTGGCCTATCCCAATGTGCAGGCCTTGCCGATGAATCCCGATCTAGCCATTCTTTGCACCCCTCCCCCCACCATTCCTCAGTTGCTTCAAGAATTAGGAGAACGTGGAGTCCGCGCTGCGGTTATTCTGACGGCCGGCATGAGGCCGGACCCGTCAGAGAAGGAGAGTGTAATCGAGTGGACGCGTATGCTTAAAACGGCACGAAATTTTGGGATGCGCCTTCTTGGTCCGAATACGATCGGCCTGCTTATTCCCGGGATGCATCTGAATGCCAGTTTTGCGCATATGGAGGCGTTTCCCGGATCGCTGGCGTTTATTTCCCAGTCTGGTGCACTCTGCACGGCCGTCTTAGATTGGGCTCGCTCTCAGGGAATCGGCTTTTCCCATTTTTTGTCTCTCGGGGATAGCGCCGACATCGATATGGGCGATGTACTGGATTATCTTGGTAGCGACCCCGATACCCGGGCCATTCTTCTATACATCGAATCCATCACACAGGCAAGAAAGTTCATGTCTGCAGCCAGAGCGGCCGCTCGAAATAAACCGGTCCTAGCGATCAAAGCCGGCCGACATCCGGATGGGGCTACGGCTGCCAGTTCACATACCGGAGCGCTTATCGGTCGTGACGAGGTCTACGATGCGGCATTTTGCCGGGCCGGAATTTTGCGGGTGTTTGAAATCGATGAACTGTTCGATGCGGTGGAAACGTTGGAACGAACCGGCCCGTTGCAGGGAGAACGATTAGCGATCGTCACGAATGGGGGAGGACCGGGAGTCCTGGCCGCCGATGCCTTTGCCGAAGGTGGTGGTTCTCTCGCCCGCTTGTCAGAGGCCACCATTCAAGAACTAACGGCTTTTTTACCGGCGAGCTGGTCTCACGGAAATCCCATTGACATCGTCGGGGATGCGAGAGCAGAGCGCTATGCTGGGGCCTTGACCAGTATCCTGAACGCTCCTGATGTGGATGCGGTCATCGTGACCCATGCCCCCACGGCAGTGATCACCAGCGAGGAGGCCGCATTGGCGGTGGTGAATGCGGTTCGCGAATCGTCCTCCAAGAAAAATGTATTCACCAGTTGGCTGGGAGGCCAAACAACCGTTCAGGCCCGCCAACTGTTTGCCGAAGCCCATATTCCCACCTATGACACTCCGGAAAAGGCCGTGCGGGCGTTTCTCCATCTCATTGACTACTCTCAACGCCAAAAAACGTTAATGGAAACCCCACCCTCCATCCCCAGTGAATTTCACCCGGTTGCCTCTTCGGCAAAATTGGTGATTGAAGAAGCCCTCTCTCAGGGAA
>JACDDF010000193.1 GCA_013817135.1 Nitrospirales bacterium | reverse complement strand
GCTCCGGTATTTGAGGGGCAGCGAGCAGGATGGGTTACGCAGCGAGCGCGAGAATTAGGCTTGCAACTGGATGACGATGGCCTGGAAATATTGAAGGATCAGGTTGCCGAAGGGTTGTATGGGACGGCCAGTGAATTAGAGAAATTGGTGGCGTTTATGCCAGAGGGGCATCGTGTCCGGGCACAGGATGTGGAAACGGTCAGAGGAAAACCGCCTGGTATTTCGGTGTTTGATTGGTCGGAAGCTGTCGCGCGAGGCGATCAGGGGCGAGCCTTGGATATCGTAGCCAAAAATTTAGAAACGGGGGAAGCACCCTTACGTATGTTGGGTGCCTTCCTGTGGCAGATGCGGAAGATCTGGAAAACGCACGCATTGATGCAAGAAGGGCACGATGCCGGACAGGCTGCGCGCCAAGCAGGCATTCCACCGTTTCGTGCGCGTGAATTTATCCAACAGGTGCAGCGGTGGAAGGAGCCACACCTCCGTCGGGCATGGGAATTATTCGCTCACGCTGATTCGGCTCTCAAGGGAGGGAAGGCATCACGTCCCAAGCTTATTTTGGATGACCTGGTCATCCAACTTTGCCAAGCCACAAAAGCTGATCAAGGCAACAAGGCCTTAGCTGGTCGCACGAAACCTCACAAGGTGTGATATTTCGTTACCATTTTAAACGTATTATTTGGTTGAGAGAGTGTTGACGCGGGAGGCGAGGCGGGAAACCCAACGAGAGGCGGTGTTCCGATGAAGCGTGCCTTTGGTGACGGCTTTATGCAGCTCAGAGGTAGCTTCCCGTAAAGAGGCCTTAGCCTCGTCGCCCTTGTTATCTTTGACCGCTCCATGAACCCTCTTGATAAAGGTCCTGACGCGTCGCAGGATAGACCGATTGCGTTCCTGGCGCTTCAGAGTTTGACGAGCTGCTTTGATTGCTGAATGATGTCGATTAGCCATATTTTCCTCCAGAAAAAAAACCGAATAGGGTTTTTATCACAATTGCATGAAAGTGGTCAAATGAACGCGCGGTAAATTGTGGTGGTATTCAAAAAGCCTTAGTCTCTTGAGATATGAGTTTATCTTGAAAAAATAGGTCAATCATCGTTGGTGGTCGCGAATGGTATTTGGCTTGCGACCCCTCCAGCCCTCTGATAAGATTGCCCTCTTCTCCGCTCGAAACTTCCAGATGATGGTGGGTGTAGCTCAGTTGGTTAGAGCGCCGGATTGTGGATCCGGAGGTCGCGGGTTCAATTCCCGTCACTCACCCCATTGATCGGTAGTTTGTCGTTCCTCCCTTTGCCCCATCCCCTTTTGGTTCAAGGTTTCTATGGTTCCTTCCCTTTAACCGGGAAATCCATATTAAAACTAACTACGCTCCATGGTTCGTTTTTCCATTTTCCCCTACTTTTGACATTATGTTTTTCCTTGAAACTGGTTTTACCGGGTGAATCCGGCATCTTGAACAATTTCCTACCCCTGGTCGTTTCATAAATCCCTCATACAAAGCATATTTGGAGGGTAATCAACTGGGGACGTGCACCATGTTCTTGTCTAAGGATTGAACAGAATGCTTTGGTTCTAAGACCGAGAGCAGAAGTAGAATTGGTAGTACAGGTATAAATGTGACAGGAAACCCAACGCCCCGGAGGCCGATTTCTGATTCATTGTACGTTTATAAAATCTCAAGGAATGCCAAAAATGAAAAACATATTCCTCCTCTGTGCGAGTGGGATTTTTCTGTTCATCTGCGGGTGTATTTTTGAGGATCCTCACACCCTGAATATTTTAACAAAAGAACAACCATGTTCTCCTTCGGAAACAGTCTTAAAGACCATTGACCAACAGAAAATGATTGATAACGTGTATGATTTCACTCTTTTTGATATATCGGCCCAGCCGGTGGCTCTCCAACAATTTCAGGGGAAGGTTCTTCTTATTGTAAATACGGCCAGTCGCTGCGGGTATACAGCCCAATTAAGGGACTTACAGAAACTGTACCGACATTATCAATCTCAGGGTTTGGAAGTGTTGGCCTTCCCTTCCAACGATTTTGGCGGACAGGAACTCGAGACAAATGAGGAGATTGCCCTCTTTGCCACCACACAATTCGGGGTCGACTTTCCGCTGTTTGCCAAGACTCGGGTGCGAGGAAGTCATCAGCGCCCTCTCTTTACCTATTTAACGACCCAAGGCCCTGCTGATAAACAAGTCCGATACAATTTTGAAAAGTTTCTGGTAGACCGGACCGGCAGAGTCATTGCCCATTATTCTTCCGATGTCGTTCCTCTTTCCGAAGAAATTCGTGCGGACATCGAACGGGCCTTGGCCCCTTCGGCCTAAGATGGCTCGATTGAGCTCAACAGCCGTGGATCGCCATATTCCACTTTTATTTTCATTCCGTCAGTTAAAAACAGCAATGGAGACATGTTATTGCTGAATAGAAGTGAACCCTCAGGTTAAAATAAAGAATCCCTTTGGTCACCGAACCAAATTTTTTTGCAGGGCAACTATGGAAGATTTGGGTTTCCTAAATCGGTCGTATTGGTTGGGGTTTTTTAGAATTCTTCTTTTGTGCCCCCTGCTGGTTTCCTGTAACACTCTTTACATTACGTATTCGACGGCTGATTGGATCGTATTATGGAAACTGGATAGGTATTTCGCTCTGTCTTCCACTCAGGAACACTATTTGGATATCCAGGTTAAGGCATTTCATGTTTGGCATCGTCACGATCAACTTCCTCAATACGCGCAATTTCTCGGCGAAATTGATCAATCTTCGAAACATGAATTGAGTCAGGCAGCATTGGAGAACATCGTCGCTTCGGTTGAACGCTTTCGCGTTCATCTTGCCAAGCGAGTAGCTCCACCGGGCGCGAAATTCCTAGCCACCGTCACGCCTGCTCAAATACGTCATTTCGAAGAAGTGTTGGATCAAGACTATCGACGACTTGTATCCGAAATCGGAGACGAACCAAAGGAGCGTGTGGATAAACGGATGGAGGCAACTGCGGAAACACTGACCTCATGGGTTGGAGAGTTGTCGGAGGACCAGGAAACATACATTCGTGAGAGAATGAAGGCAATCCCCGATACCGCGGATGTGTGGCTGGCCTATCGAAGGAGCCGGCAGGAACAATTGCTTGAACTTCTCCGTTCTTCGCATGATCCTTTTATACTGGAGCAGGGTCTTTATTAGTGGCTGGCCGACTCCAAGACCGGTGCCACGCAGGAATATCTCGTGGTCTCAAGGGAATGGCGTGCAGAAGTTGAAAAGGGCGTCTTGGACATTGACCGGGTTCTGACCCGGGATCAGCGGGCACATTTCTCCAGCAAGCTGCGAGGGTTGATCCAAGATATAAATGAATTGGTCGAGTAGGACCACAAGAAATACCTTGGAGTTTGCTCGAACAGTCTGCGTGCAAGCGATGGGTGAATGAATCTTGTCGAAATTGAGGGGACAAGGGGCGTTGAGCCGGTCCGTTAACAGAGGGACTTCCGAACAGCTTATGGCTCCCATGTGGTACAAAATATTTCTCACATTTCTGGGCTGTCTTCTACTTGGGGAACTGTTGATTATCCTATGGGCCTCTTGGGCCATTTTGACTTTTGAATAACCTGCTGAGAAAGATAATGCTCCTGGCATTTTTCCGGAAAATCCTGAGAATCTCATGACGCAACACGTACCTGAATGGATAAGGGCGGCTCGGTCCAAATGGCGATATCGGGGACAGGAACGACCGACATTTGCGGAAAAGCCGTCTCCTGGACAGGAATCGGTTTGGGATTATCCGAGACCTCCCCGTCTGATGCCTGATCAATGCCGAGTGGTGGTCCGGGTTCGGGGGAAGGTTCTGGCTGATTCCTGCTCCACGTTTAGATTTTTAGAGACGGCGAGTCCCCCAACCTTTTATCTCCCTCCCGCAGATGTGGATGTGTCTGATCTGGTTCTCACGTGCGCGTCCTCTAGCTGTGAATGGAAAGGAACCGCTCAGTATTGGGTGCTGGGGGAAGGACTGAAGGAGGCGGACCCGGTGGCCTGGATGTATGTTCATCCTTATGCGGGATTTGAACCCATCGCCGGATATTTTTCCTTCTACCCCGGCCGCGTGGAATGCTACGTCAATGATGAACGTGTGCTGCCCCAACCCGGCGGTTTTTATGGCGGCTGGGTGACCAGGGACATTGTCGGTCCTTTTAAAGGTCCAAGTGGTACCGGGGGGTGGTAGGTGTGGCAGGTTTTCATAACAAAATTTCTCTTCAGAGTTGACGAAAAAGCCAAAAGAGTTTGAGAAATTGGAGGCGAATGGGTCATTGGTTCAGAGCCAGTGTAAAAGGAAGCGTGAACATGACCATGCCGACACGCGTGTTGGGAAAAACCGGAATATCCTTACCGATTCCTGGATTTGGAACTGCGCAAGCAGGGAAACGACTGAATCATCGCCAGGCGGTGCACTTATTTGAGGCGGCCCTCAATGACACACGCACTGGGTTTGCATATGAGGCCAGCCGTCATTGGCTGGCCCTTTGTTTGAAAAAGGAAAGTTGAGGGCAGGATCTCTCTTGAAATATCAATACCCGCTAGTCATAGGTAAAGGGGAGGTATTGGTAGAGCCAGGTTTCGGTCAGGGTTCGATCACCAAGCTTGAGAAAGAGGCGGAGATTGACCGGCTCATTGCCTTCGACATAAAGATCGAAAGCCGCCCGCCAATTCTTGGTTCCGACCACTTGCAGCGCGTATTCGTTGTCGATTCGGCCCTTGGACGTGCTGACGACCGGTTTAACCTTGTCCAGCTTGGCGATCTCGTTGAGTGGCCCACCCTCGAAGTCGATCACGAATTTCCGGCCCCCTTTCGGGCGCGGCTGACCGGGAATGCCGGCATTGCCGAGCCTGGTATGGCTGACTCGGGCGACCGTTTCGGACGGATAGGGCTCGGTCGCTACCCAATGAAGCCGATAGGCGTAATGCCACTCGGAGCCGGCCTTAACCGGTTCCTTCGGCAGCCAATAGATGACGATGTTGTCATGGATTTCGTCGTCGGTCGGAATTTCGAGTAATTGGATTGCGCCTTCGCCCCACTCACCGGTCGGCTCAATCCAGACGCTCGGTCTCCGGTCATAGAATACTCCGTCATCCTCAT
The DNA here is from genome assembly GCA_013817135.1 of Nitrospirales bacterium. GTDB lineage: Bacteria > Nitrospirota > Nitrospiria > Nitrospirales > UBA8639 > Nitrospira_E. The sequence goes on along the minus strand of JACDDF010000193.1, from coordinate 299 downwards.
AGTGGTAGAAGGCGCGATCCCTCTGCAGCAGGCCAAAACCCTTGGGGTTGGTGTCGGCGAAGCTATTGGTCATGACCGATGACGGATTGTTGAGTGGCCGCCAAATACGCTCGCCTGCCCCGGTCCACATCGTCAGACCGTCGTTATCATGGATTTCTGGTCGCCAGTCCCTGATCTGATGGCGATTGTTCTCGGCATACCAGAACATGCTGGTCAGCGGCGCGATCCCCAGGCGTTTAATGTCTTGGCGGGGATAGAGATTGGCGTCGATATCCATGAGGATCTGCTGGGTTTTGATG
>JACDDF010000192.1 GCA_013817135.1 Nitrospirales bacterium | reverse complement strand
ATGAATTGCCCGAAGGAAAGGGTCTTATTAAGATAGCTCTAGCCCATACATTACAATCACATCTCCCCCTAGGAGCCTGTCGGACTTAGGATGAATCGGCTACAAAAGTGTCTAAGCGGTCCAGATTTCGCCGCTTTCTTGGGCCATAGTCCCACTATGGGCCGGCGAAATCGTCAAAATCTGGCCTCGCTCATCCACTTTTTCGCTTTCGATCCCCCAAGTCCGACAGGCTCCTAGTAGATTTCACCAAACAGGAGACCGGAATTCATGGAGCAGGAAGAAATTCGACAATTATGGGCAGACGGTGAGGATTGGATCATCAAGCGCCAACATAATCAGTACTTCCATCGTCCGGACGGGAAATACGGAGACTGGAAACCCGGACTTCCTCCAGGCGTTGTGAAGCCGGACGTCGACACACTCTTCGATGATTAAGCGATGAGGTCTTCCTCATCAAGAACCGTATACATGAATCATACAGAATATATGGCTCCTCGCTCTTACTTGAGAGTCCCTGAAAGGTTCGTCTCCCATGGCCCGACGCCTGCCGGGCGGCCCAAGGGAAGGACGCTCTCATCACCTGGCGGGCCTTGTTTGAGTTCTTCGTCAAAACTCAGGATAGACTCCGCGAGTTGGTCCGCCTACTAAGGCTGGCGTCAGTCCGCTTCAATGAGGCCAGACGGGGCGTCAATGGTTTTGGGGCCTTTTGCCGAAACAAAATGGCCTCGCCTGCCGGGGCGAAACCCGGCCACACAAAAAATCAAGTTGCGACGAGAATTGGGGACACAAATGCGATACGCTCACCTGCCAGAGCTTTTTTACTGGTAAACCCCGCGGGGGATTCCCGATATACATTGTAAAGCTGTAAGGCCAGAACCATAGATTCGGTTTGATCCTTATACATTACCTGGCTTCCCACATCGAAATGGTTTAAATCGTCTAACCAAAGAAGGACCCCAATCACGACAATTTATGCGCCTATCTGGACGAATCATTGGTCTGCTCAAGGAGTACATGCATGACTTAGTCGAGCAAGCCAAACAGGAGGAAGCAGCCCACGCCAGCTTCGGCTTCGCTCCCCAACCCTATCGGGCAGACGAGGCGATCTCTGATCTCCTGGCAATTTTGGATGACCGTATTGAATCAGAAGGCGTCCAGGTTGGCCTTCCCATCGAATTCCTTCACCAGATGTGGACCCTGTGCAACAAATCGACCACTCATATTTCGGAAACCGTCTGGTTGCGAAAAAATCTGGATCAGGGCACCGGATCGAAAGCGGAAGTTCGGCAACTCAGCTACCATGCCCTCATTGCATTCCTGGAGTCTCAACCCGAAGAAGACGAATCGGGAGAAGCGACTCCCAACTGAATGGCTATCCAGCCATCCCGCCTCCTGACATGGCGTCGAAGCCATCCCCATCCTTCCAACTGCCGGACAATCTCAAATTCATCTTCCTCCAGCAACCCGGATAACACCAGCTGCGTATGCGGACCCCGCATCCTAGAAAATTGAACCATTACTTGAAGTATAGTTCTGCGATCCAGGTTGGCCAGAATGACATCAAATGATTGATCGGGTAGCGTGGCCAATTGGCAAGAGGACAGTGTCAATTCTTCTTGAATGTTATTCACGGCTGCGTATTCCCTGGCACAGTCCAGCGCCGTAGTATCCACATCAATTCCCAGCGCAGTGGTCGCTCCCAGGCGCAATGCCGCCATCGCGAGAATGCCACTCCCCGTCCCTACATCCAGCACCCGCATGCCTGGAACCCACGTGACCCCTTCCAACCATTCGAGAATCAATTGGGTGGTAGCATGATGACCGGTCCCAAACGCCTGCTTGGGATCGATGATCAATTCCACTCCACCCTGGGGCATGTCCATGGTGGCCCAACTCGGACGGATCCCAATTCGACGGCCGATACGAATGGGCTGAACGGACGCCGCCCAGGTGGCATTCCAATCCTGAGTTTTCACTGGATGAAACTGAAGTGACTCTTCCGGGGGAACGACACCCAGTACGCTGATCGCCGCCCGAACCTGCTGAAGAATGGTTGCTCCATTCCTACTCCAATAGAGCACGACCGATCCCTCCGCTTCCCATGCTCCCAGAAATTCCTGGCAATCCAGGATCCCCGCTAACTCAGCGGCATCCACCGAAACAGGAATCGTCATTTCAAAGACAGTTGCATCCATAAGAGCTATTTCCTCATTAAGAGCTATTCAATTATTCAAAAGTTTCTCAATTGTACGCGATTTCCGCCACTCATTTCTCACCGGAAGGAAACAGAAGGCCCTGTTCAAATAGGCGCAAGCTGCGGGGAGAGCAAGGAGTGGGTTGAGGGCTCTGTGTCATGAGAATCCGACTAACCGCATGGTTGAACAGGCTCTTCACCAATATCTATTGACGGGATCATGCAGAGCGGCTAATGTCCGCAGGCCCTATGGAACCTACCTCTACCGATAGACGAGAACAAGCGATGCTTCGCCTCATTCACCGCACCGAGCGGATGCAGGCGCAAGGCGCCATCGCCAGCCAACAGTTCAGCCGATGGAGAATGGGAATATTCCTTGCTGGGGCCGCAATCACGATCGGGGTATATCAACAGGCCTGGTTTCATACCGGTAATGGACTACTTCTTATCTTCCTCATCGGGTTTCTCACTATATCCTGGTTTCACCAGCGATTGAAATCCCGGTTGCATCGATTACAGCTCTGGTTGGAAATCAAAAAAGACAGCTTCGCTCGCCTGCAACTTGATTGGCCTCACATATCGGCCAACGAACACAAGGCCCCTGAGCGACATCCGTTCGCCATAGACCTCGACCTCACGGGTCCGCATTCCTTACTGAGCCTGATCGACACCACCTTTTCCTCCATTGGTCAACAGCGCGTCGCCACCTGGCTCTTTCAATCCAATCTTCCCGAATCGGACGGGCTATCATGGACAACCAGGCAGACATTGGTCAAAGAACTCACCCCGCTCTCCCGTTTGAGGGATCGCTGTCTCTTAGCCACCCGGCTCATTAGCTCCGTTCGGCTGAATGGAACCCGCATTATTTCCTTGCTTGAAGCGCCCGTCTCCATCAGTCATCTCTCTCTGATTATCATCGCAGCATGCGCTCTGACGAGTCTCACCATCGCCTTAGGACTCTGGACGCTCCTCACAGGAGCACCGAATTTTTGGCTGCTTCCCCTGACCCTCTATATCGGAACGTATTTTCTCCTTTCGGGATCCATCCACCCGCTGTTTGGCCGGGTCCTCGCCCTCCATGAAGAACTGGAAAAACTTGTCAGCGTGATTGCGACACTTGAACGATCAACTTTCCCCCATCAACCGACAATCCTACAGGTTTGCCATTCCATTTTGACCAAACAGAATCGTCCAACCCAGAGCCTGAAACAACTCAGCCGCATCTGCCAGGGACTCAGTGTCAAAGCCCACCCGCTCATTCATTTAGGACTTAATGCCCTGTTGCCCTGGGACCTGTGGTTTGTTGGAAAACTCAATCGCCTCATCACGCGCCTTCGCACGTCACTTCCTGACTGGCTGGATACCATTGGCACACTTGATGCCGCCAGCGCCCTCGCGCGGTATGCCTATCTCAATCCGGATTATCTCTGGCCACACCTTGAGGCAACGAATACCACCCCGGACACACGAGGCCTGACCGCACGCAGCCTCGGCCATCCGCTTATTGCGCGTGCTCATCGCATTACCAATGATCTGGAGTTACGAGGGGAAGGCCATCTCCTGCTGGTCACCGGGTCGAACATGTCCGGGAAAAGCACGTTTCTGCGAACGGTCGGCATTAACTTGTGCCTGGCCCAGGCAGGTGGCCCGGTGTGTGCCGGAATATTTTCCTGGACCTGGTTGCGTCTCTATTGTTGCATACGAGTCACGGATGCCCTGGACGAAGGTTTGTCGTATTTTTACGCTGAGGTTAAACGCTTGAAAGTCATTCTGGATGCGGTGAATAGCACCAATCCTCATCCTGTTCTCTTTCTCATTGATGAAATTTATCGCGGCACCAATAATCGCGAACGGCTGGCCGGAAGCGAAGCCTTTGTGCATGCGCTGCAACAGAGCCGGGGATTGGGAATGATTTCAACCCATGATTTGGAACTCACAGGATTGGCCATTGGAAACGGACATATCCGGAATGCCCATTTTCAGGAAACCGTCGAAGAGGGCACCTTGCACTTCGATTATCAACTGCGACCGGGCCCCTGCCCGACCACCAATGCCCTCCGCATCATGGCCCAGGAAGGTCTTCCGGTCCCACCCGATCATTCCGCAAGTCCACAAGCCCAAAAATAGTTGGCGCCAACCACTTCCTCGCCGTCCTTCCCGACATTGGCTATCGGAAAACCATTCCCCCATGCCCCACATTCATCATCGAGCAGATATCTACGTTTTGTTTCGGATGGATCCCCGCTAACTCCTTGCGGGGATGACTAAAGGGGAGGTCATTCCCGACATTGGTTATCGGGAATCCATCTTGGCTCGCCCCTCGAAGAGTGACCCCCGCTGACTCCTTGCGGGGATGACTAAAGGGGAGGTCATTCCCGACATTGGTTATCGGGAATCCATCTTTGCTTGGCCCCTCGAAGAGTGACCCCCGCTGACTCCTTGCGGGGATGACTAAAGGGGAGGTCATTCCCGACATTTTTAATCGGGAATCCATCTTAATTTTCCGTATGGATTCCGCTTAACAAATTGACGGGATGACGGACGTAGAAGGGATCCCACGCTGGTCACTTGCGGGGAACACAGCATAAAATTGCCAGGGATTCCCGGCAGGAATTACACGACGCAACCGAAATTTAGGGAGTGATAAGGCGAACTTCGCTTTGAGCCTGATCGGTTTTAGAACCGGTGGAAGTTCCGCAATGGGCACAGAGGTATTCGTAGAGAGTTCCGGTAGGGAGCACTAAAAGAAGACGTTCACGAGCTGGAGTCGCGGTTTGACATTTTGGACAAAACAGCAACGACGCTCGAAGCGATTCGAATTGTTTGGCTTGGCCCGGAGGAGCCGGTGGACGAGCCCCACCCATCCGTGGTGTTGGTGGAGGACCTGTAGGAAATGGCGGCCTAGGCATACGCAGATCTTAGCGAAGGACTATAGCTCGGTCAAGATTCCAATGGTGAGATATAACAATCTAAATTAGATTCTAAATTTCATTTGACAGTCAATGCCCGCTGGATAATGAACAATCAATGCAACTCCGACGTCCTGGAAGAATGACTCATCATAAGATGCCTTGTCATCCTTGTATCTTAGGAAGTGTATATGGCTAGTATTTGTGTTCATTGTTTGGGACGTGACAGACCGATCATCCTGAGGTCCCTGGAGACCGTGGGTCAGCGCGGGTCGTCACGTCCGTCTCTTGCTGAACCCGAACAGTTGCTGGGGCCACCAAGCCCGTA
>JACDDF010000191.1 GCA_013817135.1 Nitrospirales bacterium | reverse complement strand
CTTGCTACTACTTATCGTCAAAATGTTCTCAATCTGAAATGCAAGGGTAGAAAGGTATCATCAGAGCCCAATCAGAGCATTATTTGGTCTTGCGCATGCTTTTCCTGACGCTCCGCGCCTCCAAGGCGCTTTAGCCTAGGCAGAAGAAATCAATTGCAAAATGTGTTTGTCCTATTTTCTCATTGATGACAAGAAGTTGGTATGGCCGTATAATTGATAGAAATGACGCCTCAAACTTCCCTGTCTTCGACGGGCCTCGATCTCTCGCGTTTGTCCTTCACTCTCCGAAACCATCTTCCGTTCACTGCCGAACTTGAGCAATCCATACCGTTGGCGGGCGATGCTTCAAACCGTCGTTATTACCTTTTGCATCTGTCCATGGCTCCAGTTACTTCTGTGATTCTGATGCAGTTAGCCGATCCGGAAGCGTTTAAAGTCTCTGAGGAGGCTGTGAGTGGGGCCGGGGGAGAAGCCACCGAATTGCCGTTCACGAATATTCTGAAACATCTGCAGCAGAAGGGTGTTCAGGTTCCTGTGTTATATTTCTACGATGAATCCTGTGGCCTGCTCTATCTCGAGGATTTTGGTGACGTGACGCTGGCCCAAGCCTGGCAGAAGTCTTCTCCCGGTATGGGGGAGGATCTATATTGCCAGGCCGTTGATCAACTCGTTCATCTTCATCTCCAGGCCTCACATCCTTCCACTGTTCCCTGTGTGGCCTTTACACGATCTTTTGATATGCCCCTGTATCTCTGGGAGTTTGACCATTTTTTGGAATATGGCGTTGTGGCGAGAGACCGGCCAATGTGTGTTGACGATTATGTGCCCGTTCGAGAAGCATTCAAGGAGATTGCTGAATGGTTAACCGCGCAACCGCAGGTATTTACCCATCGTGATTACCATTCCCGTAACTTGATGGTGGATGGGGAACGTCTGGGCGTCATTGATTTTCAAGATGCCTTGATGGGTCCTGTGACATATGATCTTGCCTCCCTGCTGAGGGATTCGTACATCTCTCTCGATGAGGGGCTAATCGATCGCCTTATCGCTCGTTACATAGCAGGAATGCGCCAGAATCTATCCTTGTCGCAACAATCGGCTATGCTATTACATGATCCTGTGGCGTTTCGTCGGCTGTTTGACTTTACGAGTATTCAACGCAATCTGAAGGCTGCCGGGCGGTTTGTGTATATTGATCGGGTGAAAGGGAATTCAAGCTTTTTGGCCTCAATTCCTCAGACATTGAAAAATGTTCGTGCCAATTTAGATAAATATCCCCAACTCCACCGATTGCGCACTCACCTCTCTCCGTATATTCCTGAATGGCGCTAATTTCTTGCTTATGAAGGCCATGATTTTAGCCGCGGGTCTGGGCACTCGCCTTCGGCCGTTGACCAACACAATTCCCAAACCGTTATTGCCGGTTGGAGGGACGCCGCTCATTATTTGGAATTTGTTGTTGTTGCGAGCATGTGGAATTCGTGACGTCATCATCAATCTGCATTATTTGGGGCATTTGATCGAAGAGGCGATTGGTGATGGATCAGGTTGGGATATGCAGGTGAGGTATTCCCATGAACCAACCCTGTTAGGAACGGGTGGTGGATTAAAAGCGGCTGAATGGTTTTTTGAGCATCACCCGTTTTTGGTTATAAATGGTGATACGTTGATCGATTTGGATGTGAAGACATTGGTAGAGTTCCATCAGACTCATGGTGGTGTGGCCACCTTGGTCCTTCGTGATGATCCACAAGCGGCCCAATGGGGAGCAGTTGAATCGGACGCACAAAATCGCATTTTCAGAATAAATGGTCGAGGAATGAGCAAGGCCGAATTGACCGGCCCTCTGTTCGAACGAATGTTTGCAGGGGTCCATATACTCCATCCATCTATTCTCCACGATGCTCCTGCGGATAGGTCGTTTTCCATCATCGACTCTTATATGAATGAGCTTGTGCGGGGTTCAAAATTATTTGGATTTCTTCATGCCGCCTATTGGTCCGATATCGGAACGATGGCGCGTTATGCTCAGGCGCAAGCCGATGCGGAGGCCGGAGTGATTGCCCCAACGACCTAAGGAGGTCCTTCTGCTAGGCGGCCCAGCATTTCCCTCCATGGATTAAGTTGTCTGGCGTATGCTGCGAGTACGTTGGTTAGGAATTGGCGCCAAAAAACACACCTCTTTTGACGGGTTGACGTCCAGAGAAGCTTGCCAAAAGATATCGATATCGGGTTTATTATCTAAATACTCCCTGTGTTTTTCCCATTCCTTGCGGCAGGGGGAAGGTAATCGTGGCCACTTTTAATCAACTCCATCACCTACTAGAAAAGTCCTTGCGGGATTTTCAAGCGGAATCGAGTGATCTTTCCGATACACAAGAACAGGAACTCACCCAGGCCCTTCACCGATTGACGGGTCGACTCACCGAAATTCTTTCGACAAATCCCGACCCATTTCCTACCGCCGATTTGCCTTCGGTTTGCGATCAGACCGTTTCGCTGAGAGCTCCTATTTTTCTACCGGAACCACCTCAGATCCATTTCGTGACTTCGTGTGATGGTGTGGTCCTCATGGCCAATGAGGTGGTGGGTGATGTCCTGGGGATGGATCTGGGTGAAATAGGACAGGTTTCTATTGCCGATTATGTTGCTCATGAGGAATGGAAAATTCTTCGAAGCCATCTTTGTGCGCTTGACGTTCCTCCTAAGCTCTTGAAAAGCATGCTGACGATTCTCCCAGCGGGGAAACCATCGCGAACGGTCCCATGTGTGGTAACGCCTATGTTCGATCAGTCGCAGAAGGTGACTGCTTGGCATTGGGGATTGATCCTGGAAGCGGAGCACTCTTCCTCTCAGCCTTTTATCCAATTGATGCAGAATCTCGAATCGCAACTATATGCCGGTCAGAGTATAGATGTGTGTCTGACGAAGATTTGTGATGGCCTTGTGCGAGCCTTTGGTTTCCCCTTTGTGTGGGTGGCCACGGTGCGAAAGGGTTGTGTGGCCCAGTTACGCGCGCATGCGATAGCTGAGGATTTTGATTGGGAGTCACAGGGAGCTCTGTGGTGGAGCGAGGTTTCGCAGCAAAGTGGGCTATTTCAGGCCTGTGAGGCCTCTGAAATATCACTTCTTTCTCCTTGTTGTCCTCAAAAAGGTGACATGGTCTGGTTTCCGCCCGGATTTCAGTTTCACCAAACCTGGGGTGTTCCCCTGTCTTTACAAGAGAATTGTTGCGGTATGCTGGTGGTGTGTTCTGAAAGTCCACAGCCGGTTGATCCGACGGTGCTTGGATGGTTACAAGCATTAGGTTATGAAATCGAACGGTTGATGGCGCGTGGAAGGCAGCTGGATCAATGGCGATTGCAAAGTGTGGCTATGGGCTCAGTATTTGATCCAATTTGTGTGACAGACACCCAGGGTCGTTTGGAATGGATGAATGAAGCCTATGCCGCCTTGCAAGGCTCCTCGACTCAATCGATGTTGGGTTTTCCGTTGAGTTCGTTCCCTCATGCGGAACTGCAAGTTAGAAGGTCTCTGTCAGATCCATCTACCCAAGAATTCAGTTGTGTGAAGACCGAGGTGCTGCAAACGGGTAGCAATGGTCAATCTCTGGTTTTTGAACAAGTGGTTACTCCTTTGCCCAATGAAGAGGAAGACCTCACGCATTTTGTGGTGATCTTGCATGATGTGACCGCCCGAAAGGCACAAGAATTGATGATGAAGCATCAGGCCTATCACGATCCGTTAACTGATCTCCCGAATCGAATTATGTTTGAAGACCGACTGGAACAGGCGTTGGCGCAAGCCAGGCGGAATGGCACCTTACTGGCATTATTCTTTTTGGATCTCGATAACTTCAAAACCATCAATGATTATCATGGTCATCAGACTGGAGATCGCGTCTTGCGCATCGTCGCGGAGCGACTGACAACTTGTGTGCGATCGACCGATACCGTCGCGCGTTTGTGCGGGGATGAATTTACCGTGATTCTTCAAGGGCTTGAGCATGTTCAGGATATTCGTCAGGTCGCGCTGAAAATTTTAGAATGCCTTATTCCACCTATTCGATTAGGTAAAGAAAAAATTCCTATACAAATCAGTATTGGAATTTCGGTCTACCCCAAGGATTCCACGGATCCCCATCGATTGTTAGAAATTGCTGACCAGGCGATGTATCGGGCTAAAGAATGTGGTGGGCAATGCTGGAATTTCGCCACGTCTGAATGGAACGATGAATAGTCTTCGTCGCGCTAATTCTCTCCTCCTGCATTCATCCCAAAGGACTTCAAGGGCCATTCCAGAAAATAATTTTGGGTCTTCGTGAAAGTGAGTGGGTAAATAAGAGGGGTTCAGGATCATGCTAGCCTTTGTTGCCAAGGGAAAGCGCGGTTTATTCCTCACGAGAAATTGGGCAGAATGGGCGGATGGGAACAAGCAGGCGATTGCTGGACGGCTACCAGTTCCCCGGGTGGCGTCCGAAGGCCAAACTCAAGGGGGGTGTTTGGCGATCCGAAGGCCCGGATTATCCGGGTGGAACGGCGTCAAAAACAACCGTATGTGGGTGTTGCGGGACTGTGCACCGGAGTTATTACGACAGCAAGACCCGTCTTGTCCGGGACCTCTCCTGCGGGGATGCGCGGATTTACCTGGAAGTGGCGGGGCAGCGCGTCTCCTGTCGGCGGGGCGGCAAGGTGAAGCGGGAGCGACTAGACTGGCTGGCCGACAACCCTGTCTACCCGAAGCGGTTTGCCTTGTTCGTGGGACGGCGGTGCCGCTCCATGAGTATCAAGGATGTGGCCAAAGAAGTGCACCTGGATTGGCATACCGTGAAGGGATTGGAGAAGCAGTATATGGCGGAGCAGCTCCGACGTGCCGGAGTGCCTGCCCCGAAGGCGATTGGGATCGACGAGATCTCTCTGCGAAAGGGACCCACCTACCGGATTGTCGTCAGCGATCTGGAGCGACGGCGTCCCATCTGGTTGGGAGGCCAAGACCGATCTGAGGCGAGTCTGGATGGATTCTATCAATGGCTTGGGGACAAGAAGTGGGGGGGGATTCAGCTGGCTGTGATGGACATGTGGAAGGCGTTTGAGAACGCGACGCGGAAGAACGGGCCGCAGGCGGCGATTTTGTATGACAAGTTCCATGTGATGAGGCATCTGGGAAAGGCGCTGGATCAGGTCAGAAAGATGGAATATGGCCGGCTCTCCGGGAAAGACCGTTCCTACATCAAGGGACAGAAGTACACACTGTTATCCAACCGGGAGAACCTGACCTTGGGCGGACGCAAGGCGCTGCAGAAGCTCCTGGGAGCCAATAAACGCCTGCAGACGGCCTCCCTGCTGAAGGAGACCTTCGGCCAGCTGTGGGGCTATCAGACTGAGGGATGGGCGCGGAGGTTCTTCGACCACTGGAAAGAATCGTTGAGATGGCAGCGGCGGCG
>JACDDF010000190.1:4829-5481 GCA_013817135.1 Nitrospirales bacterium | reverse complement strand
GCTTTGAGTCTTCAACAGGGTGGGAGCATTTTCCCCATGAGGCGGATATGGGGATTCGTGGTTTTGGAATCACGAAGCCCCAAGCCTTTGAACAGGCGGCGTTAGCCTTGACGGCTGTGGTCACGGATCCCCAACAGGTGGCTCCTCGGATGGAACGCCATTTCACCTGCGACGCGCCGGATGATGAACTCTTACTGGTCGATTGGCTGAATGCCCTCATCTATGAAATGGCCTGCGGAAAGGTGGTATTTGGCCGGTTTGACGTCACAATCACCGATCATCATCTAGAAGGCATCGCACATGGGGAACCAGTTGATCGGATGAAACATGAACCTGCCGTAGAAATAAAAGGGGCGACCTATACCGAGCTGTCTGTCCGGCAGATTGAGGGAAACGGCTGGGTTGCCCAATGTGTCGTTGATGTCTAACGCATGGGGCTAAAAATGCACAACAGGCTATTTATGATGAACCCGTCAAAGTCCTGGCGTAAAGCACCGATGGACTTGCACTCAACCCGGTGGTGTTTCACGCCACCGACGATCCCGGCGTGAGCGGAAGAGGAAAGCAAAGCCGTTGATAGCCTCCAAAGGCTTGCGACAAACCGTATGGACCTGAATCTCCTATCCCGAATCTCGGCGTATGAGTGGCACAT
>JACDDF010000190.1:0-4819 GCA_013817135.1 Nitrospirales bacterium | reverse complement strand
GTGTCGTTGATGTCTAGGTTATGTGTTGAAAAATCATATGCATGGTGAGCCGAGGATTTCAGCGTATCGAGTGCTGTACTCCACTTGCTTGCGACAAAACACATGGACCTCAATCTCCTATCACAAGTCTCGGCATATGAATGGCACATTCCTCAAAAGGGAAAGATGCGCGTGCCGGGAATTATTTACGCCGATGAGTCACTCATTCGCGACATGGATCTCAAGGTCTATGAACAGGTCGTCAATGTGGCCACGCTCCCGGGAATTGTCCAAGCCTCGTTTGCCATGCCCGATGCACATTGGGGGTACGGGTTTCCGATAGGCGGAGTCGCCGCCTTCGACCCCAAACAGGGAGGGGTGGTGTCTGCCGGCGGTGTCGGCTTTGATATTTCCTGCGGCGTACGGACCCTCTATACGGGTTTGCGTGCGGACGATATCACTCCCGTGAAAGAAAAACTGGCGGACCTCTTATTTGCGCGGGTGCCCGCAGGCGTGGGGAGTACAGGTCTATTACACCTGAAACCCAAAGAAATGGATGATATGCTCGCTGGCGGTGCCCAATGGGCGGTCCAACGAGGCTATGGGACAGCAAAAGATTTATCGCGCATTGAAGAACACGGCTGCATGACCGGGGCAAAACCCGCGTGCGTGTCTGACCATGCCAAGAAACGCCAGCAGGATGAAATGGGCACGTTAGGATCCGGGAATCATTATTTGGAAATTCAAGAGGTCGTGCAAACCTATCACGATCCCTTGTCCGAAAAACTCGGTATCCACGCCGGAGATATTCTGGTCAGCATCCATTGCGGCTCTCGAGGGCTTGGGCATCAAATCGGCACCGAATACCTCAAGAAAATGGTTGTGGCGGCAAGCCAATATGGCATTACGTTGCCGGACCGCGAATTGGCCTGTGCTCCGATCGACTCTCCCCTGGGCCAGGAGTATTTAGGGGCAATGCGGGCTGCCATGAATTGCGCCTTAGCCAATCGGGAAATTGTCACTCATTTAGTCCGTCAAGCATTTTCAGAAATCTTTCCTCAGGCGGCCTTACCCCTGCTGTACGACGTGTCACATAACACCTGCAAAGTGGAGGAGCACCAGATCGGCGGCCGGAGTCAACGCGTCTTTGTCCATCGGAAAGGTGCCACCCGTGCGTTCGGTCCCGGACATGCTGAGATCCCTGTTGACCTTCAGCCTTTCGGTCAACCTGTCCTGATTGGTGGAACGATGGGAACAGCCTCCTATCTTCTGGTCGGAACGCAGGAAGGCATGGGTCTGGCCTTTGGATCGGCCTGTCATGGGGCAGGACGGAGTATGAGTCGACATCAGGCTACTCGCCAATGGAAGGGCCACAAAGTAATCCAAGATTTAGCGGCTCAAGGAATCCTTATTAGAAGTCCCTCCGCGCGAGGAGTAGCCGAAGAGGCACCGGGTGCCTATAAAGACGTCACCGCCGTGGTTGATGCGGCTGAACAGGCACACTTGGCCCGCAAGGTAGCGAAAATGCGCCCGTTAATCTGTATTAAGGGATAAGGGCTCGACCACCTTAAACGACTAAAACTTGGGCATCCCGGTGTTTTCCGCTCCGAACCAATCGGAAGTTTATCGAAATGCCTATACTTGCAGGGATGACTGAATATGGTGGACGGGAATGACGCAAGAGAGAAAGAGAACGCAAAACGCTCAGCATGCCTCAGGCATTGTCTGACACATGAAGTTTAGATTTTCACACAGTAGACAAAAACCGATAGGATTGTCCGGGATTTTCTTTCACCGATTGAACAATATCCTTCGTCCGGATAATCCCACCCCAACCATACAAAAGGAATCCGTCCTCCAATTCACATCCCGACGGGCGCTCACACCAGACCAATGCGTCAATTGGAACAAAAACCTGGAGAGAGATTGACACATTTTCATCCTCATTCACCCGTTGCCAGTAGAAGTAGAAACCGCTCAATTCAAGGTGGATCCTTGGCACAGCCATTCATGCAGGTGTCGTGAAATTGATATTGGACGATGGACCAAATCTCTTCATCTGAAAGTAGATGCTGAAAAGGCATATGAGATGTCCCCGGCACCCCCAATTTAATAATAGAAAAAAGTTCTTGTTTAGTTAGGGGTCGTCGCACGGCAGTCTGGCCATGACAATGTATACACCTGGCAAGCCCCTCATATAAGGCCTTTCCCTGTTGAATGCGTTCTACGGAAGGAGGCAGGGCGTCGGGTTGATCACCCTTCTGTATTGTCCCGGTGTGACCGGGTTCAACGATTGAGAAGGCCATAATCAACACAAAAGCTAGGGGAACCCCATAATAGTTTCGCCGCATCCCTCCATCTCTAATCAATCCCATCAGATTATTTCCTATCTGAATCATACAACCTCAGGATCGTCACACTGCCCTCAAAGGTTGAAGTTTGCCAACTTGGTCTGCTCTCCCTTCCACAGACCGGCCAGCGCATTCATCTGATCGGTCCGTCAAATTTTCGAAAACATACTTGGCGTTTGGCGGTCGAGTAGTTCAAACCGACCTCCCCGTTCCTTTTGCCATCAGGCCGGAATCTCAATGGTCGAAGTTCCCCGGTACAGCAAAAGGAAATCCAGTTGGCAATCGAAGGACTTTTCATGTAATTCTTTGGTTACTTTATGGTACCTACTTTACTTTAGTAACTAGTTACTTATCTTAACTTATGAAACAGGCCAAAGACAAAAATGGTTATAATCTTAATAAAGGTGACAAAATGGGAGAATGCGAACGCTGCAGAGGATTCATGGTGAGAGACAGTATTTTTAACGTGGACGGACAATTTTTAGAAATTGAAATGGGGAGATGCCTTAATTGCGGTCATGTCGTCGATCTCAGTCTTCTGATAACCCGTCAAGGGGAAAAGGGTACAATGTTAGCAAAACAAGAAGGGGTGCTTGTCTGAGCACATCATTTTTGCCATTCCGAATGCATTGCGTGAAGAACGCGAAAAGGAGTTGCCAATGACAGAAATCATCGGAGACAGTGCCTACCAGCATTTACTGATGGGCATGATTATGGCCGGTTCCCTGTGGGGATTGTTCTTGACCGCCGGAATGATCCCGTTATTCACACGAAGCCTGACGCGACATCTCAGGAACTCGGCGTGAAGAGTCTTCCCAAACAACGCTCTTCAAGAATTCGACCGGAAAAGCATGTTGGGTTCCTCGGGGAAATCAAATCTTTCAAGAGTCTGTAGGGATACCAGGGAGGTAGTGATGAACCTGATTCGTCCGACTATCCAACATAGGATCCACCACCTTGCCGGAATGATTGCTCACGTTGGCCAGGGTGCGATTGTGAGCATGATCTTGGCTTTCTGGTTGGGAACCCCCTATCTGCTTCATGCCGAACACGTCCCCCAGGCCATGACCAAGGAACAGGCCGTGAAGCTGGGAGAAAACTTCGGAATCATTGTCGGAGAAGTGGACGAAGAGATACGGGATTTCCTGGGCTTAGAGCGCGCCAAAGGCGTGGTAGTCTTTGAGGTGATCGGGGGAAAGCCTGCGGCCCTTGCAGGCATAAAACCCCGAGCCCTCATCAAGGAAATCAATTCTGTCGAGGTGACCACTTTGGAGGATTTCGGCCTGGCTCTCCAGGAAGCATTACCCACAGAAAATTTTTCCGTGGCAACATATGAGCCATCTGACCCCGACAACCAGGGCATCAGCGGCGGAATTAACTTTCATTTTGTTCGAGTTCAAAAAAACTAAGCCGGCTACCGGTCCTATTTGAAATCGGGAGCGGAATTGACGCTTCAAAGCCCGGAGGTTGACGGGATTTCCAAGAGGAGAGAAACACGTTCCTTTTCAGATTCATCAATTTCTCTACCTCTCGATCTCGGATGTAATCATATTCCCCAAGAAAAACACTCAGCTCGGATAAAGTTTCAGCAAAAGCCGTTCGGGCTACGGCCGACATAGATGCCCTCCCACTCGTGTTGGATCCCCCTCTCACGACATGCAGAGCCTGCCGACGATAAACACGCACTCCAGCGAGTGATTGGGTGAGAAGGGTCACTTACGTGGCAGATCACACTTAGAACTGATTGAAAGGAGGGATGTCTCACATCCCCCCATATCCGGTAAATGTCCAAGTTCAACCAACCTTTGGCGGTAGCAATGATCACCTAATTTTTACGTGTAATTCTTGCCTTTTTCAGAGGGGGCATCCCGGGATCGTTAGATACCCCCTTTCTTCTTTTTGTTTCTTTCACCTGAATGGTGGTGTTCACCGTCTTTGTCTCCTGACCCTGCCATCGGTCAGCCAATGTATTGATTTGATCAAGAATGGTGGTGAGTTCACGACCTTCCGTCGTGAGTCCGTAGGTCACCTGGAGAGGAATGGTCGGTGCTTGGTGACGGAAGATAATTTCAGCCTTCTCCAACGATCGCACTCGCTCCGTCAACATTTTCGATGAAATGCCCGGCATTTGGCGCTTGAGCTGGCCAAAACGGGTTTCTCCATTGTTATGCAAGCGGCAAAGGATGTAAATCGTCCACGGCCCGGCAAGAACACGAAGAAGAGAGTCCAACGGACAGCCGAATGAACTTGGTGGCAATTTCATGGTTACTTTACAGTATCTACTTTACTTTGGTAACTAGTTACTTATATTAACCAGCAGGAGACCTAAGGTGCAAGTCAACGCTTCCAAAAGGAGGAAATATATTCATGATGACTGAACAGATGAGTACAGAGAAGACGATGAAATGCCAACGGTGTGAAGGGCTGTTAGTGCGAGAGAGCATTTATAATCTCGACGGTCAGTTTCACCATCTTGAAGTGTTGAGATG
>JACDDF010000189.1 GCA_013817135.1 Nitrospirales bacterium | reverse complement strand
AGTTCTGGCATATTCATTTAGCCCCCACCATTCGTGGACAACCAAAATTCCCGGGCGCTTGCCTTCTATCGCATCATCCCAGGCAACCACCCCTTCCAAAGCCACTTTTCCATGGTTATAGGGGATAGTTGTGATCTGCACCCTGGCTTCCACTAGCGAAGACCACACACACACAATCATGAGGAGACATAGACCTAATCGATGGTAATGGTTCATGATTTCTACTTTTTTGATGGATCGGCAAGAATATGGACCGGAAGACAGACTCTGACATGATAACAATCTATTAATATTTCTTCCATTCATTGCCCTGAATCGCTCCAGGAAGGGCTAGATACTAAATTTTACGGTAAATTTAGCAGTTGGCAATCTTTTTTGAATTCATTGCTTCTGGGTTTCCAAAGAATCCGCCAGCTGTGCTCTCCAATCGAGAGAAAGGAGCACAATGTTCTTTTTTGATCGGTAGAACTCAAACAACACGATGGCATTCAAATTCGGATCACCAGAAATGACTCGATGATACTGGTCTTTCGTCATCATCACCAAACGCGTTGATTTTCGAACATCCCTTTTCAGTTCTTCAAGCGCCAAAGAATTTCCAAGACCCTTTCCCACAATTCGTGAACGACCATGGAGATAGTCCCAATAAAATTCATCTTCATCCTCTCGCCAATCCCATGACTGAAACACCAATATGGGGTCGGTCTGATTATTCAGGCGCCGTTGATTTTCGTCAAAGGCCAGCCTGGGAGAACCTTCCGCTTGGATACCAGGAATAATAAATCCTGTCACTGTCACCATAAGGGCCACGCCCAACACCCCAACACCCACCAGACCCATTCGCAGATAATTCTTCATGGCCAGGCCAATCATCATCAGGCCTAACATTCCTAATCCCAGTCTAAGCGCTAGAGGAATTATGTCCAACGGAACATGCCATTTCTTTTGTATCAGGATAGGTCCGAGAATTACTGCAACCACAAAAATAATGCCCAAACCTCCTAACAAGCCCCTCAGCAGGCCCCATCCTTCGGATACTGACGTTTCATATAGCAATCGATGATACACATACCCTACTAACAAACCGAATGCCGGCAGGAGAGGCATGAGATACCGTTCATGTTTTTCAGGAGCCAAACTCAACGCCACAAAGTACACCACAACCCAAAGAAAGACCCACAATTCTTTCGGCGACTCAAGCCAGGGTCGGCGTTTCCAGATGAGAAAAAGGCCCACAGGAAATAAGGCCGACCAGGGAAAGGCATCGAACCAGATTACCAGTCCATACCAAAAAATGGGACGTTTACCCCAATAGGCCTCCCACGCAGAATGCTTTTGATCTCCCGAGACGGTGATCATGCGTTTAAGGTTTTCTTCAAAGAAAAAATGTTGTCTGAATTCCTGGCCAAGTAACAGGTAATAGCCGCCCAGCAACAATCCACTCAAGACGACTCCCACCCAAAAATACGGTTCACGAAACACACGCCGGTCGTGGCGCAACCATAAGAATATTCCCATCACTAAAATCGGTAGGGCCAAGGCATGTAACGTTTTGACCATCGAGCCCAAGGCCAACGACGCAAAGCCGACTAGATACCACCACTGAGACGATTCCTGAAAATACGCGCGAGCCCAGGCATACATCCCCAACGTCATACAAAAAGTTAACACAGGATCGATAATGGCCAAGGGACCAAACCACAGTCCCGCATAGCAGGTCCCGCATACGAGCGCCCCCCAAAATCCTGCCATGGCTGAAAACAACAACCGGCCTAAGAAATAAGTCGTGATCATCGTTCCCAAACTGGAAACAATCGATGGTAAGCGTAACGCCGCCTCACTCCATCCCAAAACATGTATAAATCCCGCCTGAAGCCAAAAGAAAAGAGGCGGTTTATTAAAATACGGTTCCCCCCGTAACCAAAGATGCACATAATCCTCCGCCGCCATCATGGTGTGGGTGACAATGGCGTACAAACCCTCGGTTTCCCCAAACAGAGAAATCGAGGCATTGGAACTAAACGCCAGAAAACCAATGGCTAGAAGAAGCGGAATATGGATAGCGGGGCGCTCAAGGAAGGCACCCCAGGAGGTATTCATCAGAAAAAAAGAGATATTTCACTGCCCATGATGGTCATTTCCCACTAATTAGCGGGCACACCCTACAACAAAAACACCGGGGTTGTTAACCCAAGCGGCTATTCGACCAACTCATTTCTTTGAATCCGGGGAATCGGTATCAACTTGGGTATGGTGAGTGGGCAACAATACTTTTATGCTTGCCCCCATTGAAGTTCTGCCATGCATTTGCAGAAGGGAAATAATACAACAGGAGAATTGACAGTTCCTAATACGTGATTAACTTCCAAAATTTCGTTTACGCGTAAGGCCCTACGAGTGGCGGTATTAATTCATCAAGTCAACAGAGGAAATCTAAATGGTGCGCCCGGAGGGACTTGAACCCCCAACCCTCGGCTCCGAAGGCCGATGCTCTATCCAATTGAGCTACGGACGCATGAGGAGTTGCCTTTATACATCCCACCAAGGTCCCCGTCAACCAGGCTCTTATCTCTTCAGGGTTCCTCTAGCTGTTTCCATTTCTTTCTATCCACTTAAAGTGATTTGCTCAATGAGTAGATTTGACCAGTTGGGCCCATCCGTCTGGGGAATAGTCGCGGAAGCTCCTGTTGGGTTGAAATAGGGTTGAGTAAGAAATCTTCCCAAATTTTCTGAAGGTCAGGATTCACATGATACGTACCGAACAACTGGCCCCCGACACCATCATGTTTCATGTGCGAGGACAGTTTAACAAACAAGTTGCCAAAGAATTGAGTTTGTCGGTCTTTCGTTCCTACCACTTAGGGTTCAAGACATTTCTTTGCAATCTGAGCCTGAGCATGGTGTTAGATAAGGATGCGCATTATCACCTGACGTTGATTGGAGAAGGGTTGCGAGATAAAGGAAGAAATTGGCGAGTAATTAGTCCCCCCTCTTCGAGCGGAAACCAGCTTATCCTCCGCACGAATCTTCAGTTGCTTGCTCCTGCAAACTTGAATTAAGGTATCCTGTTTTCAAAAAAGACCCTAACGACTATCCTCCCGCAGTGGAAATAAAAATTCCTTGCTCGACTCTGCTCTCTCTTAAGTCCTTCTAGAACTCACCTGATAACCAAAAATTTAACCCTTCTCGGCTTGTTGTAATCCCTGCAGACTTCCGACCCAAATGCATCTCTTTTATTGTGGGGATGGAGACCCGTTTACCAATTTGTGGCATGAGGGAAGGGTGGGGTGGACCAAAGAAAACCGGGATATCGTTCCGATTGATCCCACAGGAAATTTCTCTGCGACTATTCCACAATGTGATGATTAATACGATTCAGGGGTGGGGAGATCGACTTCGGATTGGGTGGCCTCTGGGACAAGGTTTTCTAACCGGCGATGATAGTCACGAAGACGTTCTTGTTGGGGTGGAGTGAATTTAATAGTTTCCTGATTGTGCAATTCCACCAACTGTTCAACGCATTGCAAAAGGGGAGGAACGGCGTCAAACACTTTCCCCGCCTCAAAGGCCTCTAAGGACTCGACAAACAATAGCGGGAGAGTTTTGTACGTCACTCCAACTCGGTCACGAAATCGATAGACCGTGGTTTCATAGGCATCGACTGCCTCCGGACTTGGACGAATTCCAGCAGACAATGCCATCATGGACTTGGCTGGTACCTTGGCGGCAAAAGCCGCTAGACTGGAAATCAGTTCTCCGAGCGTATCAACGACTTGTCCTGGTTCCAGCTTGAGATCTTTTTTCATATGCTCAAATTTACTCCAATCGCTTGGTTGCTTGTCAAGACAGCAAGGGGTCTTCCTTGCCCTTCAAGGCATTCAGTACGGTCGCCATATCTTCCGGCAACTCCGCTGCAAATGTCACCATTTTATTAGAAACAGGATGCACGAAGCCGAGAACCTTGGCATGTAACATCACTCGGGGAATGGCCATCCCTCCTACAACCATAACTTTTTTCCCTCCATAAGTTTGGTCACCCAAGATCGGACATCCGATAGCCTTGAGGTGAACTCGTAGCTGATGCGTGCGGCCTGTACCAGGAAATAACTCCACATGTGCGGCCGCTGCGCCAAATCGTTCCTTTACCCTGTAACTGGTCAACGACTCCTTGGGATTGGTTGTGCGTGCGGAAAAAGTTTTCCGATCTTTGGTATCTCGCCCGATCGACAACTCAATCCGGCCTTCCCGTGTTTTTGGTCCTCCCCACACAAACGCCTCATAGATCCGAGTGATGGAGTGGGCTTTGAATTGTCCCGCCAATAACCTGTGAGCCTGATCATTTTTCGCCACGACTAAAATTCCTGTCGTTTCCTTGTCCAGTCGATGCACCAACCCCGGACGCTCCTTTCCTCCAATAGATGAGAGATGCCCTTCACCGCTTTGCATGTGATACAGGAGCGCATTAACTAAGGTCCCAGTCCAATGGCCTGGGGCCGGATGAACAACAAGGCCTGCCGGTTTGTTGAGAACCAACAGGAATTCATCTTCATACAGGATAACAAGGGGAATGGGTTCGGGATTGATTTCGATGGGCTCTGGACGTGGTACGACCAGCACAATTTGATCACCAGGCCTAACCTTGTGGCTGGGTTTCACAACCTGACCACCGACGGTAATATGGCCGTCCTCAATTAATCGTTGGAGAGCTGTTCGGGAAAAATATGGTTCGCGGTTGGCAAGAAAATGATCAAGGCGCTTGGGCGATTCGCCTGCGGTGACGATGAACTCCGTCCGCGTAGCGACATGCGGCATGACAGGTAAAAACGAACGGGGTGGCCAATAACGCTATAAAAGACGGGAACCGGCCTGGTGGGTGCGGCGACCGGCTATTTTTTGACGGAGGTGCGCCTTTTCCAAACTGACGCGAGCTTCCTCAACTTCTGAGGGCAACCCGCCACGCTCCAGACGTTCCTCCGCTTTTCGAACGGCATCCTCGGCCCGTTCCACATTAATGTCTTCAGCTTTTTCGGCAATTTCCGCCAGAATTGTCACCTTAGTCGGCGTCACTTCGGCAAATCCCCAGAGCACAGCCATATATTCGGTCTGTTCACCAATACGGTATTGTAGTTCGCCAATCCGCAGGGTGGTCAGAAAATGACAATGGCCAGGCAGAACCCCAAAATCCCCCTCACTTCCAGGAGCCGACACGTAATCGACTTCCTTACTGAGTAAGCGGTGATCGGGGGTGACCACTTCCAAAATGATTTTTCCTGGTGACGCCGTCACAGAATGACCTGCCATTATCGTTTGTATCCGAGTTTTTCTGCTTTTTCGATGGCTTCTTCAATTGGGCCAACCATATAGAAGGCCTGTTCTGGCAGATCATCATATTTACCATCCACGATTTCTTTGAAGCTTCGAACTGTGTCGACAAGCTTGACGTATTTCCCAGGTGATCCTGTAAAGGCTTCTGCCACATGGAACGGCTGAGAGAGAAATCGT
>JACDDF010000188.1 GCA_013817135.1 Nitrospirales bacterium | reverse complement strand
GAGGCCCTTGAGCGTAAGATCAGCCAATTTGAAAAACGTGATGAGGAGATGCGACGAAAAGAGCGTTCTCTTAAGGAAAAGGAAGAAGTTCTGGACAATAAAGCCGTTGCGTGCGACCAAGCCATTAAAGAGCACCGGCTTGCCCTAGAACAGGTGGCAGGAATTACGGCCGAAGAAGCCAAACGTCATTTGTTAGGTGAAATTGAAAGTGAAGCACGTATGGATTCGTCGTTGTTAACAAAAAGAATTTTGGATGAGGCCAAAGAAACCGCTGAACGGGAAGCTAGAGAAATTGTGACCAGGTCGATACAGCGAATCACAAGAGATTACGTCAACGAGGCCACGATTTCGGTGGTTCCTCTCGCGAATGATAGCATGAAGGGAAGGATTATTGGTCGCGAGGGAAGAAATATTCGGGCTTTGGAGGCGGCAACTGGCGTCGATCTTATTATTGACGAAACGCCGGAGGCGGTGATCGTGTCCGGATTCGATCCCCTCCGGAGGGAAGTAGCGAAAATTGCGCTGGAACGCCTCATGCAAGATGGGCGCATTCACCCGACACGGATTGAGGAAGTCGTAGAAAAGGTCAAAGGTGACTTAGACAAATTAATGAGAGATGATGCTGAAAAAGTCATCTTTGAGGTCGGTCTTTCAGATTTCCACCCTGAAATTGTCAAATTATTAGGTCGTCTGAAATATCGAACCAGTTATGGTCAAAATAATTTATATCATGCCAGGGAAGCCTCATATATCTGTGGGATTATGGCTGCAGAGCTGGGTTTAGATGTGAAATTAGCTAAGCGTGGTGCGCTATTGCATGATATTGGAAAAGTAGTTAGCCATGAAGAGGAAGGTACGCACGCAATGCTTGGGGCAGAATTGGCGAAGAAGTATGGAGAGTCGGAGCTCATTGTGAATGCCATTGCTGCCCATCATGAACAAGTTGAGCCACTCTGCCCCGAATCGGTATTGGTAGCTGCTGCGGAAGCCCTCTCTGCCGCCCGTCCTGGTGCCAGACGCGAAACTCTCGAGGCCTATGTCAAGCGATTAGAAAAGCTGGAATCCTTAGCCACCGGGTTTACAGGAGTTGATAAGGCCTATGCGATTCAGGCTGGGCGTGAAATTCGGGTGATTATCCGTCAGGGGGAATTAAATGACAGTGAAAGTTTTGCCTTATCTCGAGATTTGGCCAAAAAAATTGAACAAGAATTGACATATCCTGGACAGATCAAGGTGACGGTTATTCGAGAAAATCGCTTTATTGAATTTGCCAAATAGCTCTGTGGGTAAAGGAGATCATGAACATACTGTTTATCGGAGATATAATGGGAGAGCCTGGCCGTCGGGTGATCTTAAAGCATCTATCAAGGGTTATTCAGGAGCATCAAATTGATCTGGTGATTGGGAATGGGGAGAATGCGGCAGGTGGATTTGGCATCACACAGGAGGTTGCCGAAGATCTGTTTGATTTAGGTCTTTCAGTCATTACATTAGGCAATCATGCCTGGGATAAACGTGAAGCTTTAGAGTATCTGCAAAAAGAGCAGCGGGTGATCCGTCCCGCAAATTATCCCGATGGAGTTCCAGGAAAAGGCACGTGTGTTGTGGAAACCGTTCATGGGGAGCGCCTAGGGATTTTACAACTCATGGGACGGGTGTTTATGCCCATGGTGGACTGCCCTTTTCGGGTTGCGGAACGCGAACTGGCTCAATTAACGACACAGACTCACTGTATTCTTGTGGATATGCATGCCGAAACCACATCAGAAAAAATGGCGATGGGGTATTTTTTAGATGGCAAGGTGTCTGCGGTCCTTGGAACGCATACACATGTCCAAACTGCGGATGAACAAATCTTACCTCAGGGAACAGGGTATCTAACCGATGTCGGGATGACCGGCCCTGTTCAATCCGTCATCGGGATGAAACCAAACTTGGTCATTCAGAAATTTCTGACTCAACTTCCGAGAAGATTTGAAGTGGCGACAGGGCCTTCTGTTTTGAGTGCCGCAGTGTTAAGTCTTAATTACTCAACTGGGAAAACCACTCACATCACGCGTCTTCGTGTGTTTGAGTAACGTATTTCCGTGTCAGGGCTTTTCCCTTCAGTACTTACCGTCTCGACTCTCACGCGACAGATTCGTTCAACGTTCGAGAAAAATTTCCCCCCACTCTGGGTGGAAGGGGAAATTTCTAATCTTCGATGCCCCTCTTCTGGACACCGGTATTTTACCCTGAAAGACCAATCGAGTCAGATCCGAGCTGTGCTTTTTCGCAGTCAAGTCGAACGCCTGAAATTTGCACTTCAGGATGGTTTGGATGTCTTCGTGTTTGGTCGCCTTTCGGTGTATGAACCGCGAGGAGACTATCAATTGCTCTTGGAAGCGGTTGAGCCCAAGGGCATTGGTGCGCTGCAATTAGCTTTTGTTCAACTGAAAGCAAAGTTGGAAGCCGAAGGATTTTTTGAGGCTTCAGGGAAAAAGGTACTTCCTCTTTATCCTCAACGGATTGGTCTGGTGACGTCATCTTCCGGTGCGGCAATCCATGATTTGCTGACCATCATTCATCGACGTTGGCCTCTGGCACAGATTCTGATTGCTCCTGTTCCTGTGCAAGGGGAAGAAGCTGCCGGACAAATCGCTAAGGCGATTGGGACGCTCAATCAAATTGGCGAATTGGATGTGTTAATTGTCGGGCGTGGTGGAGGATCGTTAGAGGACCTCTGGGCTTTTAACGAAGAAATTGTGGTGAGAGCTATCGCCTCTTCCAGGATTCCGGTGGTATCCGCTGTTGGTCATGAATCCGATGTGACGCTTGCGGATTTAGCCGCTGATTATCGGGCTCCCACTCCCTCTGCCGCGGCAGAATTGGTGGTTCCGGATTGTTCAACGGTTAGGCATCATTTGGGGCATCAACAAGTAGGGTTGGAACGGTCTATGAGGAGTTTGTGTGTGGCGTGGAGGGGGCAAGTTCAGGAATTGACCGGACGATTGCCTGAGCCTAGACTCGTGCTTGGGCAGTTCGTGCAACAGGTGGATGAGTTAGAGCGGCAACTTTATGTGAAAATGGAGTACTGGTGCCGGAATCTCCAGGTGCGGTTGCTGAGGCATCAGTCCACGATTTGGGAGAGAAATCCCCTGATTGACATTCGTCGACAACAACTGGCGTTGATTGACCGTGGCATTCGCCTTGTTCGAGGAATGTCGGGGTGTATTCTTATTAAACGCCATCAATCAGAATTGTGGATGTCTCAGCTGAATCAATTAAGTCCCCTTGCGGTCTTAGCAAGGGGATATAGCATTGTTCATAGTCAGCAAAGTGGAAAAGTCGTGAAACAATCAACTGAAGTTTCTGTGGGAGAGTCAATACGCACCAGACTTCATGAAGGTGAATTGATTTGTCTAGTACAGCGTACCCATCATTCTACATAAGGAATTCCCTTTTGCTTCTGGTCCCAGCATGGCTATAATACATGTCAGATTCATAGATCATGGTCCATCATACTATAGAACCGAATCACTGATCCTCTTCGGACAATATTCATGGCTGTACTAAAATTTGAAAAAGCGTTGTCCCGCTTGGAAACAATTGTGGCCGAGTTGGAGCGCGGGGAGCTTTCCTTGGATGAGTCCTTGAGGATATTTGAGGAAGGAGTCAAGCTCTCAAAAACCTGCCTGAAAATGCTGGATGATGCAGAACGCAAAGTGGAGATCCTTGTACAAGACAAGGATGGAAGAAAGCGTATACAGGCTTTTTCAGTTGAGAATTCCAATTTACCAGAATCCTAGATTTCCTTCACTACTATCTCTTTCAATCGGTAAGCTTCACATTGTCTGCTTCGTGGACATGAACAAATGAAGGCTGTTCAGCCATCAGCCCCTTCTCGGAAATCCTCAAAAGAACGACTGGACTCCCTTGTCCTGACTCATGAATTGGTCTCAAGCAGGGAACAGGCCTGTCGCCTGATTCTTGCGGGTCGAGTAAAAGTCGATGGGATACTTGTTGATAAGCCAGGAAAACTGGTTGCGACAACTGTTTCGGTGGAAGTGACGAAGCCGGAATATGCTTATGCCAGCCGAGCAGGTGAAAAGCTGGCACCAGCCTTAGACGCATTTTCTATTTCCTGTTCAGGATTTGTGGTTATGGATGTTGGTGCCTCCACCGGTGGGTTCACCGATTGTGTGCTGCAACGTGGCGCCAATCGAGTCTACGCCATTGACGTGGGGTATGGACAATTGGATTGGAGGCTGAGAACGGATCCTCGTGTTGTGGTCATGGACCGTTACAATATCCGCCATCTTTGCCCCCAAGATATTCCTGAGCCGGTTGATTTGGCGGTAATCGATGTTTCGTTTATTTCCCTTCGCTTGGTATTGCCAGTGATTTTACCTGTCCTGCGTGATCAGGCGTATCTTGTCGCATTGGTCAAGCCGCAGTTTGAAGTTGGGAAAGGACAAGTCGGAAAAGGAGGCATTGTCCGTGATGAACGATTGCGTGAGCAGGTGAGGGACGGTTTTGTGGATTATGCCCGTAGCCTTTGTCTTGATGTCATTGGTGTCATGGATTCGACGCTGTTGGGAAAAAAGGGAAATAAAGAAATGCTGGTGGGAATGAAAAAAAAACGGGAAGATGCGTACTGAAAAAACAAGCCAATTGCTTGCCGTAGCCCCCTACCCTAATCATGTAAAAGGAGAAAGTCGGGCATGTCTACAAAAATTCTGGTGACCGGTGGAGCTGGATTCATTGGATCACATCTGGTTGACCGGTTGATTCAGGAAGGCAATGAGGTCATTGTTGTTGATAACCTCTCTACAGGGAAAAGAAAGAATGTCAATAAAAAAGCCCAATTTTACAAAATGGATATCCAGAGTAAACGGATTGAACGGGTATTCCGAAATGAGCGTCCCCTTATTGTGGTCCATCTGGCCGCGCAAATGAGTGTTCGCCATTCCACGGAGGATCCGGGGTTTGATGCGCAAGTTAATATTTTAGGGACCATCAATGTTTTAGAGCATGCCGTGAAGCAGGGTGTGCGAAAGGTGACGTTTGCGTCGTCGGGTGGCGTGATCTATGGCGAACAGGAAATATTCCCGGCCGCAGAGTCACATCGTACGGAACCTCTTTCTCCTTATGGAATTAGTAAGCTGGCTGGGGAAAAGTATCTAGCCTATTACACCAATGCCACCGGACTCCGGTATGTGGCGCTTCGTTTTGCGAATGTCTATGGACCCAGGCAAGACTCTGAAGGGGAGGCAGGAGTCGTGGCTATTTTCTCAAAGCAGATGTTGGATGGTGGTCAACCGATTGTCAATGGAACTGGGAAGCAGACAAGAGATTTTGTCTATGTGGATGATGTGGTGGAAGCGATCTTGGTGACCATGGGAGAAGATGTTCAGGGAGTATTTAATGTGGGAACTGGGCAGGAGACGACTATCAACGAATGCTATGGGATTATTAAAAACTTAACGACGTGCCAATGCAAAGAACTATATGGAGCGGCAAAGAAAGGCGAGCAATT
>JACDDF010000187.1 GCA_013817135.1 Nitrospirales bacterium | reverse complement strand
TCACAAATAAACAGGGTCAAGCCTTTGAAGCGACGGCTGACGTGGTGTTAGAGAATCCAGAAGATCTTCAAGCTGCCCTCATTGCCAGGTGGCGGGGCATGCTGGCGGCTTTAGCGAAGCAAGATATTGAAGAGGCTGTCTCGTTTGTGGCGACCAGAAAACGTGCTGCCATGCGACATGATTGGACCGTGCTTGCCGATCATTTAGGAGAGATTGCGAATCTTTTTTCCGTTCCCCTTCAACTGACAGATGGGGAAGGATATCGAGTGGTGGCCAAATCAGCGGACCCACTGCCTATGGGGAAAATCCAATTTCCCTTAGAGGTAGAGTTTGTGTGGGAAGCCGATCATCAATGGTATATCAAAAATTTCTAGAACGCGAAATTTCCTGAAATCCATCCCTGAGTGGGAGCGTACTCTGGAGATCCTGTGTTTGAAGATCTTCACGTTTCTAGGAAATTTAAAGAACAATGCTACTCATCGCCACTCAAAACTTCCATAATTCAGCGTTCCCCGTCGGGTAGACATTTCCATTCATCATACTTGTCGGCTCCCAATGCCACTATTAGTACCGCATTCCAATCCGTGTTTGCTGGTCGTAACCGTGTTGTTCATCCAATCACTTTTTGATTTCCATTGTACTGTGGTATTCAAACCGCATGTCTTGGGGATAGTCATTCAAGCTATCTACTTCTGATTTTTCCAAGAAATTAAAAAAACCTCGCATGCCTTTATCGGTATTGTGACAGTTCTTCCGGTTAGGGGCGACATGATCGAACCGTTAGGTCAACGGTCTTGGCTTTACCGCTATTTATTGGGGGATGAAGTCTGATTCCTACGCTCAATCTTTCCTTTCAGTGATTTCCTAAGTTCAACCTTTTTAAACAATTACTTCCCCTACAACGGGGTATAGGCGCTTTTCCCCTTTCCTCTCATACTTCCCGAGCTTTCACTCCTAAGGAAATTACATTTTGAATAATCATGGGTGCTTAGCAAAGAGGGGAATACCTTCGATGACATGGAGTTGGAAAACATATTTTAGAATAGATTCTAGTTTCACATGGATTGTTATCGCGTTCCTAATATTTCTAAGCGTGCCTGGAAACGGAAATGCGGCTCAGGATTTTGTGGTGCTTGGGAATGAGGGGGTTTGGATTCGAAAGGGAAGTACAATTCTCAGCGGAGATGTTGGGGTCAATCAAACGAGTATAGGTCCCTATCTGAACGGTGAGCAAGAAATGACTATCGGCCATGATGTTGTGGTTCAAAACAGTAATAGCCAGATAATAGGGAATACCGTCAGATTGAAAAGTGGATCTCAGATACAGAATATTGTGGTCAATAGGCTCTTAGGACATGGACAGATTCTAGGGACCATGACAACACCCGTCAGGCTCCCACTCGTTTCCGAGATGCCGGCTGTCCCACCGGTTCATGCTGGATCGCAGGATATCGATGTTTCAGCGGGAGGAGTCCTTATTCTTCAGGCTGGGCGCTATGGTCGGCTCAAAGTTCGTCCGGGGGCCATTGTCACCCTTTCAGGTGGCCTCTACCACTTTCAGGAATGGGATATTCGTGAAGATGCCCAAGTTCTTGCAAATAAGGCCGTCGAGATTCGCGTGAAGGGCCAGATTGATACTCGCAGACATACGGTTGTCGGGCCCGCCCCTGGTGCAGGAACCTTGACTGCGGCCGATGTCCTCCTCATTGGCACCGGCATTAATGGAATAACAGGTTCTCTCGATGACACCCCGGAGGCGGTAAAGTTTGGGGAAGGTAGTAAGGTGCGGGCGAAGGTATATGCTCCCAACGGCCTTTTGAGGGTCAAAGCCGAAAGTAAAGCTACCGGAGCGTTTGTGGGCAAATGGGTTCGCATGGGAAACCACACCACTATCGCATTGGAAGGAGGGTTTGGGTTGGGGCAGGGAGGAAATACTCGGGCAGTGGCACACGCGGGGCCTGACCAGACAGTTCACGTTGGAATGACGGTGCAGCTTGATGGAACTGATTCAACCGATGTGGATGGAAATCTTCTGACCTATAGATGGACAATCCTATCACAACCGGTTGGGAATACCGCTGCGCTTTCCGACGCCACGGCAATCATGCCCACCCTGGCGATAAACACTCCAGGAATCTATACCCTTCAACTCATCGTGAATGATGCAACGGTCGATAGTGATCCCGATACAGTGACAATCACAACGATCAATTCGCCTCCTGTTGCCCGAGCAGGCCAGGATCAAACCGTGTTTGTCTCACAATCAGTCCTCTTGAATGGAAATGGTTCCCATGATGTAGACGGGGACCCCCTGAGTTTTAATTGGTCCTTTGTGAGCATCCCAAATGGAAGTAGGGCCACACTCTCCAACCCGACTTCGTCCATGCCCGATTTCCTGGTTGATCTGGCAGGGACCTATCAGGTGCAACTGATTGTGAACGATGGGCAAGAAGACAGCACACCGGACATGGTTCTGATCAACACCCAAAACTCCAAACCAGTAGCTCACACAGGCCAAGACCAAACGGTACCGGTAGGAAGTACCGTCAACCTGAATGGAAGCGGCTCCCATGATGTGGATGGCAACTCGTTGACCTTTCAATGGTCGCTTATCGCCAAACCAACAGGGAGCACTGCAACACTTTCAAACTCAACTTCTATTCAACCGACATTTAGTGCAGATCTGGTCGGATTGTATGTGGCTCAGCTAATCGTCAACGATGGAATGGAAAATAGTGATCCCATCACGGTGACGATTACTACAGGCAACAGGCCACCCGTGGCCGATGCGGGACAGGATCAAAACGTGCCGGTCTTTTCATTAGTCACCCTCAATGGAAACGCCTCCAATGATTCGGACGGCGATGACTTAAGCTTCCAATGGTCGTTGGAGAGCCGGCCTCAAGGGAGTACCGCGACTCTTTTAAATCCTACCTTCGCTCAGCCCACCTTCATTCCGGATATTCCTGGAACTTATGTCGTAAGGGTCGTGGTCTCGGATGAGAAGGCTTCAAGTTCACCCGATACGGTTGTCATCGTTGCCCATGCCGCCGCAACTCCCGGATTACCTGCAATGCTGATTACCAGCCCTTCAGAAGGAAGCGTGGTGGGAATGAGTCCGATTACGGTAACTGGATTCGTCAATGATCCCCATGCCTCCGTCACCGTCAATGGAATTGCCGCGAGGGTCAGAGGTGGAGTGTTTCTCGCCGATGGCATTGTCTTACAGGAAGGCAGCAATACTCTGATTGTTAGGGGGGTGGATGGAGCAGGGCATACCAATAGTGTGAATCTTGGGGTCACCCTTTCCGCTACACCGACAAATCTCACACCCATCTGGGGCCCAGTGGCATGGGTTAAACATGCCACGGGAGAAGAAATTTTTAAGGCGAACTTTTCAAACTGCGAACCAGCAGCGCACTACCAATTAGTCATGATCAATGGGACATCCGGAGGGGCAAATCGGGTGACCCAGGGGACTGTCCTTTTGAATGGGACGGAAGTGATTGGAGTTCAAAATTTTACGGCAGCCCACAGTCAGATTACTCAGCCCATCGTGGTGCAAGCCCGGAATAATCTTGAGGTTCGACTGACCGGTCCGTTCGGCGCGCAAGTGCAGGCCTATATCGCCTGTACCGCCAATTGTTTGGCCGTGACCATTGACGCTCCGCTGGCCAATGCTACGATTAAACAACCGACCATGTTGGTGAAAGGAAACGTCATGAGCAGTGGTTCAAGCCTGGTAGGGGTGGTCGTCAATCAACAAGCGGCTAAAGTCTTCGGCTCGTCCTACGCGGTCGATCAAGTGCCCATCCGCGAGGGTACCGGAACTCTCGGACCCACCACCGTCGTCGTGCAAGCCACCAATGCTTGCGGCCAGCGGGCTTCTTCCACCATTCAAGTCCACACCACCGAAGTCTTGACCAACCAGGTGCAGTTGCGAGTGTCGCCGGATCGAAATGTCGCTCCCAGCCAGGTCACTCTTCGGGTCTCCATTGAAATCGACCAACCGGTTGCCAACATTCAATGGGATTACCACGGCGATGGAACTATTGATCTACAGGGACCCGACGTCTTTGAACACATCCTCACGTTCACGCAGCCAGGGTTGTATCTGCCAAAAGTGAGAGTAACGGATACCATGGGAAATATTTTTGAGGCCACGGCAGTAGTCCAAGTGTTAAATCCCGTGGCATTTGAAGTCATGCTCAATGCCGAATGGTCAGGCATGATGGAGGCGCTTGCGCAAGGTGAGATCGAGCATGCTCTTTCGTTTATCACGTTGAGTAAACGAGAAGTTATGCGGCATGATTGGACCGTGCTCAAGGATCATTTGGATGAGCTGGCGGCCATTTTTTCCTTGTCCTTGCATCTCACGGATGGCCAGGGAACACGGGTCGTCGTACAAGGTGCGACTCCCTTGGCCATGGGCAGCGTTCAATTTCCCCTTGAAGTGGAGTTCATTCTGGACACTGATGGCCAATGGCGGATCCGGAATTTTTAGAAAATAAAAATTTAAAGAGCTCATGGAGACCATGTGAACCATCCTTTTTTAATAAAGAATAAGTATAAGGTATTTGGTGCAGTTGGATTTTCTGGCTTGTATTTGTTGTTTGTAGGAGCATGGTGGGTGCTGAGTGGAGGCCGAGGAGAAAGGTTTGGTTTTATGGTATCGGTTTTAAATTTTCCTGCGGTTGTAGTTATTTTGGCTACTCCGTTAGAGCGATGGATGGGTAATCCTGCGTGGGTTTTCCACATAATCATTTTTATTATAGGTCCCTTGCAATATGGTCTACTGGGGTGGTTGCTCGGTCCGTTTTTAGAACGATTTGATCTTGAAGGGCAAAAGCACCGCCAAGAGAGCAGCCCAAACAAAAAAAATGAGGATAATCTAAGATGAATCAGCTTAAATTACTAGGAAATTGTTCTCGAAATGAAAATTTGAATACAATTCGATTTCCCTATCACAAATTTTTTCCTGATGTCCAAGGAGCCGTTCCAAGATTTTTACAAATTTCACTATTGTGGGTCATTGGGTTAATAGCTAGTCTGGTATTTTTTACAGGTCAAGCAAAAGCATGGGAAATAAGCACTCATCGGGAACTCACAGAGAAAGCTATTGAATTTGTTGCGGCAGATCTGAATACGTTCCTGATAGATAATCTCGGCTTGGAGGGAGGGTTGAATGCATCAGTTAACGGAATGACGGCCCAAAAATGGTTGATTGAGGGTAGTGAATTCGAAGATAATTGGCCTCGTTTTTTTCGACATTTTCATGAACCCATTTCTAATACCGGGTTGGGGAGAGTATTTGATTCTGCAATCAATTGGAGTCTTAGCTCGGTGGGAGATCAGGAATGGTCTTGGAATGATGCGCGTGAGTATTACTTTAAGGCCTTGACTTCTGAGACCAAGAAAGAGCGAGATGAAAATTGGGGTAAAACATTCAGGGCCTTAGGCCAAATCATGCATTTACTTCAGGATACTGCCAACCCCGCCAATGTCCGGGATGATCCCCAT
>JACDDF010000186.1 GCA_013817135.1 Nitrospirales bacterium | reverse complement strand
GCATTCCGAGATTGGCGCCATTATGGGCGATGTGGTTGGGCACTTTTTTTCTGCGCTGATCTTAGCCATTGTTCCGATTCTGGGATATCGTCTGTTCTATCAACAAATCGGTGAGAGAGAAATCACCTATATTTTTGGTGCTGCCTGGATCTATCTTGTCATATCGCAATTGTCTGGATGGTAAGGAAAATTCCAACTTCAAACCATCGAGTATAGTCATTCCGTTGGATTTGAAGTTTGATCTCCCTGTCTAACTCCAAAAGGAGGGGAGAGTCACAAAGATCGTTTGAAGTTCATCGATGGGGTAGATTTTGAGACTCCCATCAGGGTCAGCATCTTGAGTTGAGAAGTTGAATTCCTTCTTTCACTGATTCCCCAGGGACTTCACCCATGTGAGGCCGATTTACCCGAAAAGCAGGTTTTGGGCAATTGGCCAAGTTTCCTTTGCTTTAGGTGTGGGCTCATCAGATTAGAGAATTCTTGAAACCTTGCGTCTACTCAACCATAGGGATGAGTTATGAATCACGTGGTCCAATTTTTTTTAATTATCCGTGTCTTTTTGTGATTAGGGTTTGTCAGCCTTCATGGATTCTTGAGAAATTGGAAGTTCTCTTCTCCGGTATTCAAGGATCGGGTGAATGTTCCGATGAAGCATCCAGCATTAAAAACAGTCGTATCCTGAAAAAGGCAAACCATCTGAAAAGATGGGACGCAAAGCCATGGGCCTACGTCTCGAAGTCCGGGATAGGGTTGCCAGGTTGCCAGGCAAGCCACAGATCCTCCTGGATCATGAGCGGAGTGGCTTCGCTCGGCATGACTCACATGCATAAAGGAGATCTCGTATGGCAGACGTTCAAGGTTTCTCTCGAGTGGGTTTTCCCCGTCTACATCCTTCTCGATCCGTATCTCGTTCATTATGGGTCATTTTTCTTTTTCTCTGTCTCTTTCCCTCCAATGCATTGTCGGGACAAGTCACCCTTGCCTGGGATCCCCCTTCCGCAGAATATGGAGGATTTATTTTAGCCTACGGGACCTCAAGTGGCAGTTATACGCAGACTCAGGATGTTGGAGCTCAGGCCATCTATACGGTGCCAAGCCTCAATCCCGGGCAAACGTATTATTTTGCGGTAAAAGCTTACGACCGGGCTCGTAAAAATGAAAGTCCGTTTTCGAACCAGGTGAGTGTCACGGTGCCTATCCTTAATGCCCGTCCTGCTCCTCCTAAGAATGTACAAGTTTATTGAAATTCAATATCGTCATCTCAGACAAATCTTTACCGATAGAGTGTTTTTGGAAATGATGAACCCAGGAGAATCTGGCATGAAGTATTCTCCTGGGTTTTGTGCCGCGGGTTAGAGTTAATGATGGCTACTTCTGAAGCACTTCACTTCCTCTAGCTTCCATTTGTAGATCAAGGACGTTCTGCGAATGGCAGGTTTAAAAATATTTTCCTTAGGCGTTATGGCGTTATGAGGGTGGACTTTAGGACGGGGTTGGTTACATGAAATCTTATCAGTAGTCTGCGATTTTCTCGGATCTTATTCGGTTGAGCTTTTCCTAAACCTCCTCATCAAATTTTAGGTGAGGTCCGTCATCAGTGCAGTAGCCAGAATTTATTGTCCCAACACATCATTCATTGGAATCTTGTTTCGCTAAGGGAATGCTAGGCTTCTCCTTTTGGGCTTCGACAAGGATGTTTCCTCAAAATTAAGTATACGCTGCACGGTTGTATTTGTTTTCCCCACCTTGATCGACTTTATCCTGTAATTTTGGTATTCATCCCTTCCTAGGGTAAGGACCGCTAAGAAAAATATCCTTATACTAGGGTCGAATGACTGTTTCTTGTGCCGATTTCTATGGTAAGGTCCGTTCTTTGTCAGGGGACTCACCTTGGAATTGACTTAACAGTCTGATGAGGGCACCATATCCAAGAGTTAGTCATGCCCAAAGTTATTGAGTGTTTTTCTGACTCCACCCCCCCGCACTTCCATCGAATGAGACTAAGGTAATTTTCATGATTGATTTCGTCTGGCGACAAGTAGGAACGGTGTATCTCGCCCCCCCGCCCGCGAGCCTTAAAAGAAAGTGGCTTCTGGCTCTCCTGCTGGCTTTTCTTTTTGGGAGTGAATTTTTTCTGCCGGTGAAGGGGCAGGCTCAATCCTTTTCCGATACAGGGTTATTTTATTTTTCAGGGAACCACCAGCCCCGTCGCTCGATTTTATTTCGTGAATTTCTGGAGGGACCTGGTATAGGGGATGGTATCAAAGCTGGTCCTGTCCGGCTCCATCCGTTTTTGGGAGTAGCGGAAGTCTATACCGACAATGTGTTTCGGAGAAACACAAATACGAAAAGTGACACTCTTACGACTATCGCCCCTGGGCTTCAGGCGTTCATGCCATTTGGTGGAGGTAAACATTCAGTCCTTCTTGACTACCGCGCTGGTATATTTCGCTACAATACATTTACCCAGAACAATGCTGTGACTCAAGATGCTCTTGGACACGTCAGCTTGAATTATCCGGGAGGGCTAGCAATAGACTTGCAAGGAGGCCGTATAGAAGGGTTTGACCCAAGAGGGTCGGTAGTGGATACCCAACAAACGGATATTACCAAGTGGAATACCAATCACGGTTTAAGCCAAGTTGAATTCTCAGGGCAAAGGTTTGGTATCCGTCTTCGGTCGGGCTTCCAAGATTTGAATTACACAAACAATGGGCAGTCTGGCCGGCGGGACCGGACGCAAGTTGATGCCAATCTAAGCCTATTTGTCGCTGTCACCCCCACAACCCGCGGCCTTCTTGGCGTTCGAGTAATCAACTATAATTTTAATACGAATACGCAGCTGAATAGTTTCGGTTACGGGGTGTTTACGGGCTTTAGTTTGGCCCCTACCCGCCGGCTCTCGGGAGAATTCAATGTAGGGTACCTGATATTAAATTATGACAAAGCGCCTGTCGATGAAAACTCAGCCCGTGGCCAAGAACTTCTCGCAAAGGGTTTAAGCTTAGGAGCGACGCAGCAGACATCCCTTTACATGCAAGGACGCTTGCTTTGGAACCCTACGACCCGGTTAACCATTTATATGATGCCCTTTTCGTCAATCCAGCAGTCAGCGGTTCAGGGTACTTCCACATTTAGACAAACAGGCTTCTCTGTAAATGCGAGACAAATGTTTACTGACCGCCTTGGCCTCCAGGGAAATATTTACTATGCCAACGATAATTTTAATACGAATAGAACTGATGATCGATTTCGTTTGCGGATAGGACCGGAATACCGCACCCTAAAATGGCTGGGTTTCCGCTTAGATTATATATTTGAGAAGAGAAGCTCAAACGTAGCTAATTTTGATTACAACAGTAATACGATCATGCTTTCGCTCCAAGGAATTCTCTAGTAAAAGGGAATGCATTTTTGATCCTCCCAAATTCTATCGATACTCTTTCTTGACCTTCGCCCGTTATGGGACTAACATTTTCCTGTTTTCTTGAGATCGCCCTGTTTCGGTGGTCCTCCTATCTTGTTTGATCAACATGAGGCGGAATCCTCATGGAGCTCCCTCCTGAGAGATTTAGAAGTTTCTCATTCTTGAGTTTTGCTCCCGAGATTGAGATCCATTTGGTGTGACGAGAAAAATATCAAAAATGACTAGGGGACTGAGTGGGAAATATCTGTGTTTTAGGATGGGATGAGTCCATGTGTTTTCCCTGTAGACTGCTAAAAAGGAGATGCACAATGAGATCCAAACAAAGAATAATGCCTAGATGGATAAGTGGGCTGGTTCTGGTGGCCTTACTCCTTTTGGTAGGCCTCAGAGGGGGGGGAGTCGCTTTAACCCCTGAGATCCCTCTCCGGGTTGAGGGGGATCGGCTAACAGGTCATCTGTCACAGGTGACCTTACGAACGGTACTGGAGCAATTACAGAAACAGTTGGGTGTAAAATATGAGGCCCCTGTTGAGGAACTGAATAAAGTCATTTCGGTCGATCTTCAACACGACAAAATACTTCCTGCCTTGGCCAAAATTTTGGCGCAGTGGGATTACGCGTTCACGGTCAATGCGGCGGGACGTTTACAATTTCTCTATGTGACACCAAAAGCCGCACGAGGAGAAGCCGTTTCTGAGGCGAGGAACCCGTCAGAGATTGGTTCCTCAAATGCAGTAGGCGAAACGGATTTTCGTTCAGACCGCCAAAGGGATCCTGTGCAAGAAGAGGTGGATACCCCTTCATTCCAGTCCCATGAAGGGGAGCCTGATGGAAATTTTTCACCATCGGCCTCAACTTTTTCATCTTCTCCCGAAGGGGGCTCTGACTTAAGAGCTCCGGTGGTGGGTGTTCCCATGGACATTCAGCCGGTACCGGCTGGAACTACCATGCCCTTGGTGCCGGCAAGTAGTGCCAGTGGGATGCAGGTGACACCTCCGGCCAATTCACCGGACATGCCAATCATTCCAGCCACAGCCTATCCACCGATGGAGATTGAGCCGGTGCCAAGCTACCTGCAAGAGGAGATGCTTCGGAATATGCAGCCGTAACCGGAGAGTCGAGCGACAAAAGGTATATTGGTTTATGAGTCTTAAGCCTTGAAAGTCTCATAAGAATAATAGACGAGAAAAATTCGGAAACGCGTGTCGAATGGTTGAGTCTTTCGACGCGCGTTTTATTATGAAGATATCTTTCTAAACCGTCCCTAAGGTATTGTTGGTTTATGGAAGAGCAGTCTTCAACAGTAAGTCCCTCCCTTTTTAATCTCTCAAAAAGTTTCCTCCAATCGGCATGGGTGCCGTCAGCGCCCTCAACAGCGCATAGATGTTGGCTATGATAGTTCTGCCAAAGGGTTTGGGTAATGAATGGGCACCGTTTTTGGTTTCTTTGATCATGTCGGATTTAACAGTAGGCTGCAATAGAAAACATAGTGTGGGTATTAGGCGAATGTCTATTTTGAAGTAATGAGCGGACAATGAAAAATTGGAGCGAAGTAGCTAATATGGGTAGTCTAATTTTCCCAGCGTTTTTTTATTTCTTCGGTTTTGGGCAAGATGGGCTTGATCGATGTGGTCCCTACAAAGACCTGAGGGTTCGATTGGGATTGCCCAAATTGTTCTTGTTTGTGGGGGTCTTCTTCCGGCCGGTCACAAGTCTGCTGTGCCAGATACAGTTGTCGGTGAGGTTGTAAATTCTACGCTCCAGCACATTAAACCAGGTGCTCGAATTCGTGAGGAGGTACAGATGGATCCACGGATTCCGCCGAAAACCGGCCTTCATGCGAAATGCTTGTGTGTCCCGTTATTGCCAAGAAGGAGATGCCGATCGAGATCGGACGAAGTATTGTTTCCGACCTTTTAAATAAAGAGTAAGAACTCTGGATCTTCATAGCGCAGCACACAGACGTCAATCCTCTTGTGGTCGAAAATGCTGAGGACATCAATCGTTTTTCGCCGTACCGTAGCATGTGTCGTCGTGTCCTATTGTTCAGCAACGACCTTTCTTCAGGAGAGAGTGCTAAAGTTAGTGGAAATTTGAAGCGGCTCCCGTTCCTATGG
>JACDDF010000185.1 GCA_013817135.1 Nitrospirales bacterium | reverse complement strand
AACTTTGGGGCAGGCCTTCGTCTTCTGGCTCAAGCTCGGATTCATCAGCTTCGGCGGGCCTGCCGGCCAGATTTCCATCATGCACCAGGAACTAGTCGAGCGTCGGCGCTGGATTTCCGAGCGGCGTTTCCTGCACGCGCTGAACTATTGCATGGTCTTGCCCGGACCGGAAGCCCAGCAACTCGCCACCTATATCGGCTGGCTGATGCACCGCACGTGGGGCGGAGTTGTAGCCGGGGCGCTGTTCGTTCTGCCGTCTCTTCTGATTCTGATCGTCTTGTCGTGGATCTATATCGCGTTCGGTGACGTCCCGCTGGTCGCAGGGCTGTTTTACGGCATCAAACCCGCAGTGACGGCCATTGTGGTTCAAGCCGCGCAGAGGATCGGTTCCCGGGCGCTCAAGAACAACGTGCTGTGGGCAATTGCCGCTGCGGCCTTTCTCGCCATCTTTGCACTCAATGTGCCATTTCCCGCCATCATCGTCGTTGCTGCCCTTATCGGTCACTTCGGCGGGCGGATCGCTCCCGACACGTTTAAAGCCGGTGGCGGCCACGACCAAACCGACAAGTTGGGTGGCCCGACCCTCATTGACGACGATACCCCGCCACCCGTGCATGCCCACTTTCGTTGGACGAAATTGCTCAAGATCGCTCTCGTCGGAGGCTTGCTGTGGGCTGTCCCGATGGTATGGTTGATGGCCGCCTATGGCTGGTCTCATACGCTGACCCAAATGGGTTGGTTTTTTACCAAAGCGGCCCTGGTGACATTCGGGGGGGCCTACGCGGTGCTGCCCTACGTGTACCAGGGCGCCGTCGGACAGTACGGTTGGCTCACGCCCACGCAAATGATCGACGGCTTAGCGCTTGGAGAAACCACACCGGGGCCCCTCATCATGGTCGTGGCCTTTGTCGGCTTCGTCGGAGGTTACGTGAAAGAACTATTCGGGCCGGAGTCTGTGTTTCTCGCCGGAGCCATAGCTGCGACACTGGTGACGTGGTTCACCTTCCTGCCCTCGTTCCTATTCATTCTGGCGGGAGGGCCCTTGGTCGAATCGACACACGGCGACATCACGTTCACGGCACCGCTCACCGCCATCACGGCTGCCGTCGTGGGCGTCATCCTCAATCTGGCGCTGTTCTTCGGCTACCATGTTCTCTGGCCGCAAGGCTTCGCCGGCGCCTTCGACTGGGTATCGGCCTTGATCGCTCTGGCCGCCGCCGTGGCTTTGTTCCGTTACCAGCGAAATGTTATCGAGGTCATCGCCGCCTGCGCGGTGCTCGGTCTGATCATGAAAACCCTAATCCTGTGAGGTAGGTGATGAAGTGGATTACCCGCGAACGTCCGAAGATCGACCGCATTGCCTGCCCGTGGCTGATTACACGCTTCATCGACAAGGAACCGGAGTTCCTCTACGTCCCGGCAGCTGACGTGTTGCGCATGGCAGAAGAAACCGGCGCGATCCCTTACGATATCCCCGGTGTCGAGCTGAGCCACGATGGCGAGTTGTGCAGTTTCGATGCCTTTCTCAAGAAGCACGGCCTTGATGATCCTGCCTTGTTGCACCTTGCCGTCATCGTGCGGGGGGCGGACACATCGAAGCTTGATCTCACACCGCAATCGGCCGGGTTGTACGCCTTGTCATTGGGGCTATCGAAAAACTTCACCGACGACCACGAGATGCTGCGGCAGGGCCTCGTGATGTACGACGCGCTCTATGCCTGGTGTAAGTCTTGCCAAAGCGAAGCGCACAACTGGCCGCCGAAGATGTGATCGCCATCAGGGGGCCGATTGTCGGCAGGGAGGGAATTAATGAACATGCTTTCGTTTCTTCCTAAACCATCACTAGCAAGCATCACCTGGTTTCTTCTGGCCATCATGTTATTGGGCCAGGCTACGGCTGGTCAGTTCGGGACTCCAAAGGATGAGGAAGGAACCCGTATATTCACACCCGCCGAACACCCGACATACAGTGGCCATTTTCGATTGATTGGCCAGAAAGGCACGTTGATCGGTCGCATGGATGATAAAGCCCCATGGGACCACATGGATTACGCAGGAAAACATTTGAACCCGATAGTGGGGAACATGGAAATTGAGGTCAATGAGCGAACCAATATTGGCCAAGTCCATGCTGAGTTTGTGGACGGCGCCGACCAATATCGAATTGTCTTTACCCGATTTGCGGGAGTAGCTCCCTATCAGGATGGGGGCTTGGCCACGAGAGTGTATGAACACGGTGATTCTGGAAACGGCGATTCCCTTTATCCAAAGACATGGCTGTACCTGGCAGGGTGGGGAAAAGCGGATGTCTTGAAAAACGGCCAACTCCTCTTTAAAGACTATGCGGCCCATTTTATGGTCATGGAACGATCCCGCGATTCCAACACGCATGAGGTGCCATATCCAATGAAGCATACTCTGCCAGGGGGAGAAACCGATCCTGCAGGTATGGAAATCGATCTCTGGGTGCGGTCTTCGGAGATCAATACCAAGAACTTTCCTCCATTTGAAACGTTTATTCACTTATTTTGGGAAGAAGTGATTTGGAAGTAAGCAGAGGCACAAGGATGTGCGCGATGAATCTTTTCAAGCCAGGGAGTCTGATTTCAGGCGAAGGCGATGCGTGTCAATAAGATTTTTGCTGGCTTTGCTTGTCCTGCAATTCGCGATGTCACACTTTCATGGGCTAATCCACGCTGCATAAACGAGGAGCCTTCCCATCAGGTCTGGAACTTTGACATCGAAACAGCAGGAACGCTTCCTCCGAACCTTGTGGTCGGGACGCTGGTGGATGGTCGATCAGCGGGAAACTGGCAAGTCATCGAGATGAAACAATCACTGCTTAGGTTCTAACTCCAAGTGCAACAGGGAATTCATAGCTTTTTCTAGCAGGTGGTTCGTAACCTTTGAGGGTTTACCAGTGGCCGAGGTCTATTGGACTGTCCCCACGACCATAATCTCTTTCTAGGTTCTCCCATTCACCAAAGCCATTGAAATACAAAACCTTATCGACTTTTAAAGAGTGTTGCACTTGGAACTTGAAACCGCACCACCATTTTCTTCAGGGGAAGAGGATTCACGAAATATTTTTTGGTTAAATGGTGGATATAAGTCTCCGCCCCATAACTCGCTTGGCCGGTAATAAAGTAGGCCCCATTCAGCGCACCTGCCGAAGAGCTGGCCACATGATCAAAGGTTTAACCAAACCCCATTTCCTCTAACGCCGTAAGCGCACCCATGGAGTAGACCCCCCGCATGCCGCCTCCCTGGACGACCAGCCCAATGGGGTCGGGTCCCCATTGCTCCCGCCGGTTCCGGTCGGGGACGTTCCAGGCCTCACGATCCGTGCCGGCGTGCATCTCAGACGTGCGGGACATCATGGTTGGAAAAACAGGTGGTCATGTTGAAGTAATAGCGAAGGATTCGGGTTCTGGTGGTGAGCAATCCGTAGAATGCTCTGGCGGGGGAGAACTGTTTTGATACTGTAGCGCAAAACGTCTGCTAAACCAACCCACTTTGAAAAAATGGATGGGGGGTTTAAATGACGACCCGCCGCAGACATTTCAAATCCCGGCCCTGGGCTTTTACACCATCAAAGCATAAGATTGCTTAACTTGATGTGTGTAGCAGACTGACGGGAACACAACTGTGCACGGGGGGAATACGGTGGACTTCCAAACCGAACAGAACCGCAGCAGAGAATGGTTTGTGCCCGCCTTCGGCCCACAGAAATTCCGGATCTTTATCGGGCTCTTGTTTCTGCCCTATACCGGAATGGTACTCGCTTACACCGTGATCGGCTCTATGATGGCGGAGCAGATCCATTGGGACCGGGTGGGGGTCATCCTTCTCATTTACTTTCTGGCGTTAGGCATTGGCGCCCATGCTCTGGATGCCATCGGCAGCAAGAGGATCAAACCCTGGGGCAACGTATTTTCCAAGGTGAAACTCTGGACGCTGGCCATCGCATCACTGGTTCTCGCGTATGCCATCGGCGGTTATTACATCATCTTCTACACGCCGCTCTTGGGAATCATCGCCCTCCTGGAAGGATTCTTTGTCCTGGCCTATAACCTGGAATGGTTGCAGGGTCGCTTTCACACCGATGCCTGGTTCGCGTTTTCCTGGGGCAGTCTGCCGGTGCTGGCGGGATATGTTCTACAGACCAATGACCTGTCATGGGCCGTGCTCATGGTATCCGCCGCCATGGGGCTGCTGAGTCTGGTGGAAATCAAAGCCTCGCGCCCCTACAAGGCGATCAAGCGTGCCCCGGAAGATATCAGGACGCCGCAAGACCAGACGCACATGCAGCAGTTCGAAGCCATCCTCAAAGTTATCAGCCTGGGCGTCATCCTGTTGGGAGCCGGCCTCCTCCTCTGGCGCTACCTCAATTAGTCGTATTCCCCCTCCCATTCCGCATGTCAAAGCCTCACGACTATTTTATGATTGTTCACGCTATCGTCATACGTTTTTCAGCCAAGCAAGGTCCTTGAAAGGATGTTTTCGCCTGGTCAATCTCTCATCCCGTGAAGCAAAAATTCCATTCCACAATTTCCTTCCAAAATCTCGCAAACAAAAATTCTGTACTTTTCCCAAAGGGTTGGGTACATTCTCCTTCTATACAGTACCTTGAATGTAAAAATGAGGAGTAATCCATGTCAACGGCCGAACAAATTATGCGGGAAATTGAAAAACTTCCCGAGTCTTTAGCGCAAGAAGTTTTAGATTTCATTGGGTACATTGAGTTGAAGCATGGACTCAAAGACCGGGTAGCTGAGGAACTCAAGCCAGCTCAGACTTCGGCTATGTCTCATGTCTGGGACAATTCTGAGGACGAGGTTTGGAATGACGTGTAATGCTTACGACCTGGTTCTCATTCCCTTTCCTTACGCTAATTTGAGTTCTTCAAAAAAGCGACCAGTTCTTGTCCTAACCTCACCAGATCATCATGGGGATTTTATTGCCTTAGCAGTCACCACTGTCCCTCAATCAGAACCAGCTATCGCTTTAAATTCTGGGGATATCGATGGCGGAACTTTGCCCAAACCCAGTTGGATTCGAGTGGACAAGGTGTTCACACTCTCAGAACAAAATATCGTTAAACATATTGGCAAGATTAGGATGGAATGCGTGAATAAGGTCCTCAAAAGTCTTTGCAGAATTGTCGGTTATGCAAAATGACTTTTCAACTGAACCCATTCTTCTCATTGAAACCCTAATCTCTCTCTATTCGCCACTCCTGTGGTCCCGGCAAAAATATTCCCGCTTATCATCCTAAGCCATTCGGCAATGCTCAGGCCAAGGGCCACCGCAGAAGGATCCAGGCCCAGATATTGTGGAGCTGGTTCAGCCCAAAGAAATTCCCCTCCTTTGTAAGGAGGGGTGTAGGGGAGGTAGAAGTATCAGCTGCTGTCATGAGGTCTGACGCCATTACATGGCCTTATGCCGATAAACCCAATCACCTACTTCCGAGCCGTCATAATCGCCGACCCATACAGCGTCAGATATTCAAAACGAATATTCCGAAACCCGTGTTTCTCCAACTCTGCCCGCAACTCCGGCACCCACCGGGTCTGCT
>JACDDF010000184.1 GCA_013817135.1 Nitrospirales bacterium | reverse complement strand
GATTCCTCATGATTCTTCCTCCTAGTTAAGAATAAAATTGAGTTGACGTGGGAAAAC
Organism: Nitrospirales bacterium; assembly: GCA_013817135.1. GTDB lineage: Bacteria > Nitrospirota > Nitrospiria > Nitrospirales > UBA8639 > Nitrospira_E. Next base: position 5,535 of record JACDDF010000184.1, on the reverse strand, counting down.
AACCTAAAGTGAAAAGATCAACCCGTTTTACCCCAGCCAGGTAAAAAAAAGCTGATCTTGGTATGGATCGTCGGACAGCAGCCACTCCCGTATATATCAGGAATAAAAAAAACGTGTCAAGAAAACCAATAAAAACTAGGTCCTTTGTGCTAATCCTTAGGCCTTTTAGTTCGCGGAAACATGAAAAAGTTTGAACAGACGATATTCCCCCTAAAAATCAACAGAATGGTAACGGGGCACCTGAGCGTACTCAGATCATTTTTGTACAGGGTCCCTGAGTACAGCCATCATGTCAGACACACTCTTTTCCATGGCCTCTGCATGAAAGACCGGAGCCGAACACATCCGGTCAGTACAGACAAAGGCGACGGGTCGTTCGTCATAGGGAAAATTAATGTCACCCCATTTCGGCTGACCTTCCTTTGGGTCAAACCCCTTCACAATTTTTCCAGGGCAAAACATTCGCTGGCCTTCCAACAAGAGGATTTTGGTCATTGCATCGTCGAAATCTCCTACCACCGCAATATGAATAGGGATCCGAAACCATTGATCGATAGCCAATCCTGACAATGCGAGGGGGAGTGGTTGCCGGGACATGACCACGGTCTGCAAGGCGTTCTCAGCGAGAAAGCGATATGGTTGCTTCCCCGTCAGATGAAAAAGATCGAGGTACCAAAGGGCGGCTTGAAGATTTTCCTTCACCGGTTTGGTTGGGAACTTCAGAAGACCCAATTTACCAGACGTCTGTGGATGATCAAAAAATCCCCCATTCACCGAATCGTGCAATAACCGCCGGCTTACTTCGGCAAGGGCTTCAGCATTTTGCAAAAACTGAGACCGCCCTGTCACTCTAAAGGCCTCAAGTAACGCCTGACCAAAGAGCACATGATCAGACAATAAACCATAAAGGCTGGGCACCCCTCTCGTCTCAACATGAGCGAGCCCCTTTTCCAGGTCAAAACGCTTCTCAAACAACCGGCTCAAAATCTGAAGAGCCATGTTCCCTATCTCAACTTTTTCCAATACCAATGAGGCATGCAAATAGGCCCATGCCATCAACGAATTACTCCCTGTGAAAATCCGTTGGTCCACATAGGGAGTACCGGTAGCCAATCGCTTGCTCTCATTGAAAGAATAATACTCGGCCCCAGATATTAAAGCTTCCCCTTCCGTTCCACGGACGTCAGCATCTTGGCTTTCATACAACAGACCGGTTTGCGGATCAGTTAAAAACCGCGAGACATACTCAATGAGTGCTAACGCTATGCGTTTAAACTGAGGGTCTCCGGTCAGTTGGAAGGCTTCAACATAATTGCGAAGATTCAGAGCTTGAATCGACAACATCTTTTCAAAATGCGGTTGGGTCCAATCGGCTTGTTCAGCATAGCGGTAAAATCCTCCCCAAACCGGATCAAGTAAGCGCACTTGTTTTTTTAAGGTATCCAATCCTATCTTGAGTAACTCAGGATCATCCTCAAAGAAGCCATAGGCAAAAACCATCTGAATGGCTTCGGGTTCAAAGAATTTAGGGGCATCCCGAAACCCTCCATTGACGGCGTCAAATTGAGCTCTCATCATGTCCACACTTTGCTTTGCCATAGACGCCTGAAGCACATTCTCTCTGGAAGGACCGGCTTTCACTTTCTCTTTTACCCGCTCCCATAACTGGGAGGCTTGCTTGAGCAACTCACCCTTGTCGGTTACATAGATAGATTGCACCTCAAGAAGCATGGCTTCCATTTCCTCAGAACCCAAGGCGTTCGCTTGAAAAAGAATTTCTCCGGTCGGTAAGAGGACGTTGATCGTCGGCCACCCTCCCGCTCGGTAACGAGCATCCAAATCGGGACGCTGATCCGTATCGACCCGAACAGGAATAAATTTGGCATTGAGCAACTGTGCGATACGAGGGTTAGCGTAAGTCGTCTGATCCATTACATGGCAAGCATGACACCATACGGCGGTGAGATCCAAAATAATTAATTTATCTTCGGCTTGCGCACGTCCGAATGCCTCATTTCCCCATTCATGCCATTGAATAATTGGATGATCGACAGACTCCTCATGAGGCCGTATTTCAGCATGAACGGAACTGACGAGAAGCCATGCACTAAGTCCAGCCAGCATCCACAATCTGGAACCTCCCCGGGTGCGGCATAAGTCATTCATAACCTCAGTCACCGGGGCAAATGCGAACTTGATGATCATGCGCCAGAATTGGCAGAAAGGGGTGCAGTTCCCAATAAACCGCACAAATTGGAGAAACATGGGAACACCCTTTATCTGGTCGTACCTGTCCATCTTCAGGAAGACCTCTCATAGGGCAGCAACCAAACCGGTTAAATACCGATCTCCTTATCCAAAATCCTCACAATGGCGGCGGCGGCGGTCACCCGCACCGCTTCATCAGTATCTCGAAGGGTGCGCTTCAAAGTCGGTAAGAGAGTGCGATCGCCAATACGACCCAGTGCGCGGGAAGCACCAATCCTGGGACGAGGCAACGGATCATTGAGAGCAACCAAGAGAGCATTGAGAACATCCTGACCTTTTCCATTTCCAAGCGCCTTGACCGCACCCGACCGAATGGCCGGATTTTGGTCATTGAGGAGATCCTGGACGGTATCCCTGACCACTGAATAAGGCGCTCCTGACCGTAGCAATGACGCCACGGCCGCCGCCTGCACACCGGAATTCGAATCGGACAAGGCCCTGGTTAACGGTGTTAACACTTGATGTTGTTCGTAATACCCCATGCTAAAAGCCGCCACACTCCGCACCGCAGGAATACGATCAAACAACATGGCTTTCAAAGTCGGTAAGGATTCAGAAGCCTTCAATTTCCCTAAGGATGCAATAGCCGCGGCACGGATTGAGGGCTGAGAGTCAGAAATAGTTTTTTCCAATATCGGTATTGCACGACGATCCCCTAATTCACCAAAGGCACGGATAGCCGCTCCCCGTTCATACCCTTCCTCGCTTTTCGCACCTTGCTCCAAACGAGCCCAGTATTGCTTGTGACCCAACTCATATAATGCTCTTGCCGCGGCAATTTGGACAAGATGCTGCTCATCGTTTAACGATGGCTCAATCAGTGGCACCAAACTCACGTCTCCAGATTGTCCAAGCCCACTCAGAACGGTTGCCCGCACCAAACCGGCCTCGTCTTTCAATGCCTCACGAAACAACTTGGAACGCTGTCCGGCTTTTCTTTGCCCTAAGACTTCTGCCACCAATGTTCTAATCATGCCGTTTTCATCATTTAAGCCTTTTTCCAAATATTCCACAGCATTATCAGATTCGATTTCCTTTAACGCCGTATAGGCCGCCCCTCGCATTTGTTCTCGCATATCGGAACGGAGGGGCAATATACTGGCAATGGCCATCTGCCGTAACAAAGGCTCATCTTCCCGGTTTGTTACGCCAACCTCTTTATCATAGGTTTCAATGGCTTCGGGAGTCTTTCCCAGGTTAGCTAAGGCAAGAATGTACAAGCGAGAAACCTGCGAGGGGGAGGAGAGCTCTTTTTGTAATGGCTTCACAAGGTCAACGACTTGTTGAAATAGACCCTGCTCATACGCTTTTTGCGCCTGAGCAACCGTTGCCTCATGTGCCTCTTCCGCCCATACCGAACCTGAGAGAACCCACAGTACTCCAAGAACGAACCCAGCATTATAACGATTCATCCTTTTTTATTTACCCCCATCTGCTAGCCAAATCATATTTCTACCCTCTCCGAACCGGGGCTTCCTGAGCCTCAATGATTCGATAGCCCAAAGGCGCTTCAAAGTAATAATCTGGTTGCGAAGAAAGCACCACATGATGATATTCCACAACCCAATCTCGTTCCTGACTTAAGAGTTTCAAGAGAATCTCCCGTTGAGGATCCACCCATTCGAAAAATCTTTCGAGTTGGCCAAACTGATCTTTAACCTCCACCTCATAGAGCAGGGCAGGTTGATCGCCTACCACGGATTCCCCAATAACCGTTCGACTCGTCTCTCCCTCCAACTGGACAGAAAATGGTAACAAATAATCCAAAGTTAAGGGAACGCTTACGATCATTCGCCGTTGCGACAACATATACCAGGTTTTTTGTTCATCCAATCGAATAATGAGGACGCCCGCATAGCCTAATTCTGTTCGAATTCCCCCTGCCGGTTCAATGCGATAGCGATCCTTTTTCACAAACAACTGGGCTTTGGCAGTACGTCCACCCGTTTTCCATATCAGTCTTGCTGAAAATTCTGTGGGACTGTGGTTAGAGAAATCGGGAGAGCCGGCAAAGGTCCATCCTGGCGGGAACCAAAGCACCACTCCCAAAATGGCACAAACAACCAGGCCCACCAATTTCTTTTCACAAGTTCGGGAGGAGACAAGGAGGGAAAAATCTATCCATTTCATGGCCTTTGGTGTTCAACCAGAGGCTCTATCAGAACAGGGTGGCCCAACGCAGCAGCAGTAAACCGAGGCGGGGTTTGAATGGTATGCGCCGTCCAACGACCTACGGGGGATTCCAAGGCAAAATCCTTCCTCACGGTTTGGTTTGATTCCACGGTAAATAATGCCTGAACCTGCTCATGTTTCACACTTGGATGCCAGGCCCGGATGCGATAACTCCCAGGCGGGAGTGACGAAATGACATACTCTCCCATTTTATTGGTAAAGGTGAAATAGGGATTATCCACCGCAATAGCCCAACTCTCCATGTAGGCATGAAACCCGCACTGCATCACAAAGGTCTTACGGCCTTTGCTCAGTTGAAATTGATGAACCAAAGATTGCCCCGGCAGATGCTCATGCGTCGCATGGATATTCTCGCGTTGATGCCGAGGATTAAAGGGAAGGGGAGAATTAAATAATACCCGTGTCCCTTGGCTCAAGGACGTCTCATAGGCTTGAATATCATGCATGACCGGATCCATATTCACCACTTCAATCCCATGCTCATCGCGAACCACCGTCATAAATGGGAGAAACTGACAGTCCCGAGCTTCAACCTTTGGAATAGAAAGAGAAAAGGGTTTTCCGGAACTGACGCCTTCAACCACCATCACGACCCCTTGAAGTTGACTGCGATCATTCACCACAAAATCCTTCAATAGCCGCCAGCCCTGACCATCCGAAATGCGGCCGCAATACTCCGGATCGGGGAACGTAACCAGGTTATACGCTTTAGGAGAAGGCGGAACTCCCTTGAGGGTCACGGTGCCGATAATGGTGGCCCCGCCTGTTACATCAACCACCTCATAAGCGAAAGCGGTGAAACTGGTGACCCAGAGAAAACCTATGACGACAATTCCTACCACTCGACCTTTTTTCATGACCACCCCTATTTGCTCAGGGAACTTGCCGCCGTAGTGACGGTATAATCTCAACGCCCTCCCCAAGCATCTCAAGGCCAAAATGCGGATTCTCCTGCATTTCATGCACGCTTCGCCGCCCCTGGGGGGACTCATATTGAAAATCCAATGTCAGCGTTTTTCCCGATTCCACACGTACTGTTTTTTCTAAATAGGTTTTCATGCCAGGGTGCCAGAC
>JACDDF010000183.1 GCA_013817135.1 Nitrospirales bacterium | reverse complement strand
CCTCTCTGCCCGTTGGCTGCGGGAAGGACTCAGCACAGTCAGAGAACAAGGTCCTGGGCTGACAATGACAGTTCCTGCCGTAGTTATCTGTTCCTGAAGCCCGGCAGATTTTACCGCCAAGTGGAGGCGAGAAAAAAATCGTTCCGGCCGGGAGACGCCATTATCCCAATACTGTCCTACTTCAAACGTGTCCAACACCCACGGTAATCCGCCGACATGATCCCATTGCGGATGCGTCGCCACTACATGATCCAGCCGCCGGATACCCTGATTCCAGAGATACGGCCCGATGACCGCACGTCCCATATCCAATCGTCGATAGGATGGTCCGCCATCGATCAACACGGTTTGACCGTCGGGTAATTCAATGAGGGTGGCATCACCTTGTCCCACATCCAGGAACGTGACTCGCACGGTTCCCGGATCCCACCCGGTGCGTGGCGACCATCCCCACCACAGCAGAATCGCGAGCAGGATTGTGCCACACCCCCATCGGATCAGATGCCGATGCCACAGGGCCACCACCCCAGCCAGCATTCCCCAAAAAACGATCATCGAACTCAAGCTCGGCGATGCGACATACCAAGTCGCTCCCGGAATATGTGAGACCATCAACACAACCTGCGCGAGCCAGTCAAAGACCCATTGATTCATACTGGCCATAGGAAGAGTTCCTCCTCCCCCCACTAAGACGAGCATTCCTGACAACAGACCCAGAGGAATCATCAACGCGCCAACCAAGGGCACAATCACCATATTGGCAAATAACCCCAGCCAGGGTATTTGATGAAAGTCATGGGCGACCAAAGGCAAGGTGGCCAAGCTGACTGCGAGGGTGACCAGCCAGGCTAGCACGGCCTTATGCCAGAGACCCACGAGCCAGGTCGGTTGTGCTGGTGGGAAGGCTGCATCTAATCCCGATAGGTTGGATTCCTTCTGTTTTCGGACCAGAACCACGAGGGCAATTGCAGCAACTGAGAGATATGATAACTGGAATGAAATATCCTGAATGGCCTCCGGATGCGGCAATACCATAAGGAGCGCGGCTACGGCTAATGCCGTCACCAGATTGCGCTCCCTTCCCAACCATATGCCGACACAACACACCACGATCATGATCCATGAACGGACCGTCGCCATTTCCGCCCCAGCCAGCAAGGTATAAAAGGAAACGGCCGGCAATGTGATGAAGACCGCAAAGCGGGTGGCGGTAAGTCGCAACGATAGTCGCTCAAGCCAGAATATTGGTAAATGGCGGAATGTCCATCGCGCCCCAGCAAAAATCAACAAGGCCAATAATCCTAAATGAGACCCAGAGATCGAGAGAATATGCACGGTTCCGCTAGCCATAAATGCGTCTCGAATGTCCGACTCAATATAACTTTGCTCTCCTAATACCATCCCGAGGAATAATCCCAATGCAGGATTTCTGAGACTGGACACTGCCGCGTGATGAATCGTTTGGCGCCATTGATCGACAACACCTAAGATCAACTCACGGGTGGTCCGCACTTGGGTGCCCTGAACCCTGATGGCTTCCGGGCCTTGCACGGTCGCGACAGCATGAATCCCTTGCCGTTTCAGGTATTGCCCAAAATGAAACCCGCCAGGGTTCATTGTTCCATAGGGTTCGCGTACTCGGGCCATGAAGGCAACGTGATCTCCGTAGATCAATGAATACTCACCGGGCTCCCTCCAGGTTAGACGGATTCGGCCATGAGCCACCTGCTCCTTTCCCTCCCTCACCAATCGAGTCGCCTCCACCAGCAAAATGAGCCCATCTGGAGTCTGCCGGACTGGGGCCACAATGGCTCCTTTCAGAAAAATGGGCTGTTCCTCGACCACAACAACTAGATTCGAATCCAACTGAGCTGTCGATGCCCAATGCGCATGACCGATTCCTCCTACCACAAGCGCAAATAGGATAAATCCTGTCTGTCGAGTTACACGTTTCTGTTGTTCAAACCAGGTGAGGATACATCCAAAACTAAGAAGAGCCCCCAGAAGTGACAGGGGAAACAAGGTAAGAAACGGACCAAGCCAAAGCCCGGTGAGGTAGGACACCACTCCAAGGAGTATCACATAAGACAGCGCATATGGTTAATGAAGCTCATCTCAAGGCCTGCTAAGGTTTCCTTACTCACAAACCCCATAATTAAGCGCAGGGTATTGCCTTCCACCGTCTTCAAGGGACCTTGCCCATAAAAGAGCGCGGGACTTAACTCAAATGGTTGAGGCTGGGAAGAAAGCAGGCCATATCGATCATTGCGTCTATTTCTTCCTAAATGCCAAATCATTCATTGGACCAGTCGACTGAAATAAGGGTGGGAGACCTTCTAATCCTTACTGAATGCAGGACTTCACCACTGTGATTAAATCTTCCGCAATCTCCTGAATAACTAGGCTATCTTGCCCTTCAACCATCACTCGCAGCAACGGTTCCGTACCGGAATAGCGTACAAGGATCCGTCCGGTTCCATTCAGCACGCGCTCTTTGTCTTGAATCGCCTGCTGTAACTGTGGAAGGGTCTGCAGGTCAGGTTTACGGGGAACGGTGACCCCCAACAACACCTGAGGCGTGGAATGCATACACATGGCAATTTCCGACAGTGGCTTTTGAGCCCGTTGCATCAGCTTCAGCATTTGCAAGCCGGAGATCATCCCATCACCGCTCGTGTGATAATCCAAAAAGATCATATGGCCGGATTGTTCTCCACCCAGATTATAATCTTCAGCCACCATCCGCTCTAAAATGTATCGATCCCCTACTGCCGTTCGTATCAGATTGATACCAGCTTCTCGCATGCAGACCTCAAACCCGAAATTACTCATCACGGTTCCCACCACCGTATTGTGTCGTAATCGGCCTAGCCTTTTGAGGTCAAGAGCAAAAGCCGCCAGGGCATGATCTCCATCGACCACCTGTCCCTGCTCACAGACAAACAACGCCCGATCCGCGTCTCCGTCCAGGGCAATACCGAGGTCGGCCTTCCTGTCTCGAACCATCTGCTGTAATCGTTCCGGGTGCACCGCACCACACCCGTCATTAATATTGAGTCCGTCCGGTTCATTGCCCATCACCCAGACCTTCGCACCCAGTTCACGAATGACCTTTGGGAAAACATGATATGCCGCTCCATGGGCACAATCCAAGACAATTCGCATATTCTGGAAATCCATTTCACGGGGAAGCGAGCGCTTGACGAACTCAATATATCGTCCTTCTGCATCATCAATGCGAAAAGCTTTCCCGATGGCTTCGGCCGTCGGTCGAATATGCTCAATTTCATTCGAGAGAATAAGGTCTTCCATACGATGTTCCAGTTCATCCGGCAACTTCATCCCGTCATTCGAAAAGAATTTGATGCCATTATCCTGATAGGGATTGTGAGATGCAGAAATCATCACCCCGGCATCGGCTCTCAAGCTACGGGTCATAAACGCGATTGCTGGGGTCGGTAAGGGTCCGACTAATAAGACATCCACACCCATAGAGCACAGTCCGGCAGTTAAGGCCGACTCCAACATATACCCGGACACACGAGTATCTTTGCCAATGATGATTTTATGTCGTCCATCACCTTTACGAAAAACATGGGCCGCCGCCCGTCCTAGTTTCATCGCCATTTCGCTAGTCATCGGATCCAGGTTCGCGACCCCACGCACCCCATCCGTACCGAATAGTTTCCCCATGTGGTTCCCTTTTCTTTCTTAGTAATTAGCGCAGGCCACAAAACAATTTGAATAGCGGATAATTTGTCCTGTCTCTCCACTCATAAGCGAATCAACGGTTTGGAAGCAAAAAAAATTCAAAAATTTCACTCTAATCTAGGACAGTCATTCTTTGCGGCATTACCCAGGGGGCGATCAGTATTGGACATATATGGCGCATCACGACGGTTGTAAGCAGAACAGAGCGGCGGAAACGCCGCTGGGAGAGATCTTACCACCCTATACTACTTGTCGCACGAATTTTGTAAAGCTTGAGCCACCAAAATAGCATCATGCATGGCTCCCACCTCATGGACTCGTACGATATGTGCTCCCTGCCAGACAGCAGCGGCCACCGCAACGGCGTTCCCGAATTCTCGTTCACCAACCGGCTTTCCAGTTAACGTGCCTATAAAGGCTTTCCGTGACACCCCAATTAAAATAGGTTGTCCCAATGGAAGCAACTCCCCAATGTTACGGAGAATTTCTAAATTATGATTGAGGGTTTTCCCAAACCCGATTCCCGGATCAACCAAAATATGATCTGCCGGAATTCCCATCGATCGGGCCATGGAGACCCGTTCAGATAAAAAGTCCTTTACCTCACCCACGACATCTTTATATTGTGGGGCATGCTGCATATTTACGCTATGGCCTTGCCGATGCATGAGGACAACCCCCGCTCCGGATTCTTGAATTAATTGAGCCATCCGAAGATCATCTTGAAGAGCGCTCACATCATTAATGATATCGGCCCCGAGATCCAACGCCCTCCGAGCCACGGCAGCTTTCCGTGTATCAATAGAAAGTGGGATATTGGTGAGTTTTCTCAACACCGTCAGAATGGGAGAAATTCTTTTTATTTCCACATCCTCGTCCACATATGACGCTCCAGGCCTCGTCGATTCCCCACCGATATCAATCAAATCCACTCCCTCCGCAATCATCTGTTGTGCTCGTTCAATCGCTGTCTCGATGTTGAGGCAATGTCCGTCCTCAGAAAATGAATCTGGGGTCACGTTCAATATACCCATGATCAACACCTTTGACCCAATGGGCATTCTTTTTTCCCGGCAGCGAATTTCAGAAAAAGTGGACTTTGAAACAGGCATGGGTTTCATGCACCTTTGCTGTTAACCAAATCATTTCCATGATGGGCTCTAATAATCATATAGGGCTCTCCGCCTTATAAAGCACAATGATTTGAAGGGTTAGAAAAGCGGGAAATCCGGCCAAAATATGTGAGGGGATAAAGTTGGGTAGATAAATTCTCTAGGCAAATCCCCCACAATGCTGGTGGGGGCCAAGTTAACATGCTCTTAATCCACGGGGGATAGGGAAGCATGATCTCGATGGAAGCAGGCGTTTCGACCTTTTGTATTATCCATACCAAAAGGGGACGGTGGAAAAACAAACCAGCTCAGCTTGGAAATAGAATTACATGGCTATTCTGAATGAGAAATATATCAGAAAATCCCGTTATACTGCCGCAGCTTGCTCAAGGGAAGATGACTGTTGAACGATTTTTTCAATTTCTATACCGTCTAACACCTCTTTCTCCAGCAAGGCTTCAGCAATGGCCCGTAATGTATGAATGTGCTCGGTCAGCATCCTGGTCGTTCGTTCATAGGATTCAACCACGAGCCGTTTGACCTCTTTGTCGATTTCTAACGCAACTTGATCACTAAAATCTCTACGTGAGCCAAAATCACGCCCCAAGAAGACTTCTTCATCTTTTTTTCCAAATGTCAACGGACCTAACTTTTCGCTCATACCCCATTCGCAAACCATTTTCCTGGCCAATTCAGTGGCCCGCTCAATATCGTTCCCAGCCCCAGTCGTCACACTTTTAAAGATCAATTCTTCTGCGACGCGCCCACCAAACAGAATGGAAAGGGTATTGTACAAAAA
>JACDDF010000182.1 GCA_013817135.1 Nitrospirales bacterium | reverse complement strand
GCGCTGGAGGAGGCGATGGATGTGATTCGAACGCAAATCCTTGGGCCATTGAAAGAAAGTGGGACGTTAGGACGTTTGTATAATGTCCGGCTGTCGGGGACGGCCGATGATCTCACCGAAACCTATGATGCGTTAAAATGGAATTTTCTATTAGCCTTTACGATTACCTATTTGTTGATGGCCGCGTTGTTCGAAAGTTTTCTCTATCCTCTGGTGATTATTTTTACGGTGCCGTTTGCCGCAGCCGGTGGTTTCCTGGGTCTTTCTCTGGTCAATAGTTTTATCGCGTATCAACCATTGGATGTGTTGACCATGTTAGGCTTTGTCATTCTCATCGGGGTGGTGGTCAATAATGCCATTCTGGTGGTGCACCAGGCCTTAAATTTCATGAGGGGATCGGAAGAGGCTGATTCGTTCGAAGGAGAATCAGGCCAAGGATTGCCACTTCGGGAGGCAATTCGTGAATCCGTCAAGATCCGCGTCCGGCCGATTATGATGACGACACTCACCACGCTCTTTGGGCTCTTTCCGCTGGTGGTCTCCTCGGGCGCGGGCTCCGAGCTCTATCGGGGAATCGGGAGTGTGGTGCTGGGTGGCCTCTTGGTCTCCACTGTGTTCACCCTTATCGTTATTCCGGCATTGTTTACACTGGTCATCGATACGCAACGCAAATGGGCAGTGAAAAGAAAGCCTCAATTGGCAGCTCAACAACCCTCGGGAGGCTCTCTGTAATCAAGAGGCGAAGGGAAAGGATATGATGGTAGGACAGGTTTCGAAGGTGGTATTGCTATTTGTGGTGAGCATAGCGATGTCGGGCGGAGTCAGCCCAGTGACGTGGGCTACTCCTCTGGAATCCTCAACGGCTCGGGATCTTCCCGAGTTGCGGTTGAGTTTGCGGGAGGCCATGGATGCCGCCGTCGATCAAAATCCCACGGTCCGGTTGTTTAACGAACGTATTAACCAGGCGCAGGATGTGGCCAATTCCCGTCTTGGCGAATTATTGCCCAATCTTTCAGGGACGGCGGGGACATCACGGCGTCGATTTTTTACGGGATCGTTTGGCCAGAATGCCACCGTCGTTGGCCCCAGGGATTTTTACGAGGCACGGGCGTTTCTTACCCAAAACGTGTTCAGCTTGAGTCTCATTCAACGGTGGCGAGCTGCCAAAGCCGGGGTGGATGTGGCAGGGTTGGATGCGGAAGTCACCAAACGGGATACCATGGCGACGACGGGTCTGATTTATTTGGAAACGCTTCGGGCAAGGGCGGCCGTGGATGCTCGGACCGCGGATGTGGCATTGAATAAGGAATTACTGCGTTTGGCGACGGAACGAAAATCTGCGGGCATGGCGACCAGCCTGGATGTAACGAGGGCGAAGGTTCAATTGGAAAACGCCAAACAGCGATTATTGGTCTCTGAAAATGAGCGGGATCGTGCCAAACTCAATTTGATTCGTGCCATGGGGCTCTCGTTCGAGGTGCGGCTGGTGCTCACGGATGAAATGAAATTGGTGAATGTCTCTGAACAATCCGTTGGAGAAGCCTTGCAGGTGGCGAAAGAACACCGGACCGAACTGAAGGCACAGTGGAATCGTGAGCGACTGGCCTCCCTGACGTTAAGTTCTGTGACCCATGAACGGACTCCGTCCATTCAGGCCCTGGCCGATGTGGGCCAGATCGGCAATCAAATTCCCAATGCCCTGACCACAGACAATGTTCAGGTGCTCATGAGGGTGCCGATTTTCGATGGCGGAATGCGGGAAGCAAGAATTTCGGAGAGCCGCAGTCTCCTCAGGCAGGAAGAAATTAAGATGCAAGATGTGCAATATCAGGTGGGTTTGGAAGTTCGCGATGCGCTGATCACATTGAGTTCGACCAAACAGCAAGTGGCGGTGGCGGAAGAAGGTTTGAAGTTCTCCCTCACTGAATTGGAATTATCGCGTGAACGGTTCGCGGTCGGTGTTGCCACCAATCTCGAAGTCACCGACGCGCAAACCCGTGTGGCGCAAGCCAGAGATAATTTGATTGAAGGCCTCTTCACCTTTAATGCCTCTCGTCTGAGCCTGGCCCGGGCACAGGGTCAGTTGGGAAAATTATAAGGGATCGGGCCTATACGCCCAAAAGGAAATATGACGACCATCCAACTCAAACAAGAAATCCGGTCAGAAGCGAATAAGCGTCGGACGTTTGCCATCATCAGCCATCCGGACGCCGGCAAAACCACATTGACCGAAAAACTCCTGCTCTACTCAGGGCTGGTCCGCACTGCCGGTATGGTAGGAGGGCGGAAAAACCGGAAAATGGCCACGTCGGATTGGATGGAAATGGAGCAGGAACGCGGTATCTCCATCACCGCCTCGGCGATGCAATTTCCCTATAAACAGGCGGTTATCAACGTGTTAGATACCCCAGGCCATCAGGATTTTTGTGAGGATACCTACCGGACCCTCACAGCGGCCGATAGCGCGATCATGGTCATTGACGCCGCGAAGGGTGTTGAAACGCAAACACGAAAATTGTTTGAAGTCTGCCGTCTTCGGCAGATTCCCGTATTGACCTTCATCAACAAGATGGATTTGCCCGGACGGGCTCCGCTGGATCTCATGTCAGAAGTAGAAGACGTATTGGGCATTCATGCCAGTCCCATCAACTGGCCCATCGGGTCGGGACAAGACTTTCTCGGTGTCGTGAATCGGCAAAACCGGCAGGTATTGCTCTATACCAAAACGGCTGCGGGAGGGGCGTCGAAACCGGACCTCATGGAACTCTCGTTGGAAGACCCCTCAGTGAAAAACCGTATGCCTGGGTATATTTGGGATGAATTGATGCATGATCTGGAATTGCTGGATATCGCCGGGAACCCGTTCTCGAAAGATGACTTTCAAAATGGAAAAGTCACGCCGGTCTTTTTCGGATCAGCCATGACCAATTTCGGCGTGGAAGCATTTTTCGATGCGTTCGTCGAATTCGCGCCTTCCGCTCACGGTCGATTAGCGGATGCCCCGGATGGCCGTGAAATGATGATTGATCCGGTGGAGACACAATTCAGTGCCTATGTGTTCAAACTCCAGGCCAATATGAATCCACGCCATCGCGATAGCACGGCATTTTTACGGGTCTGTTCCGGGCGATTCGAGCGGGATGTGGTGGTGAAACATCATCGGACCAACACGGAGGTGCGGCTCTCACGGCCCCATAGCATGGTGGCGAAGGAACGCAATACGGTCGATGTGGCGTATCCCGGTGATGTCATCGGGATTATCAATCCAGGGATTTTTCAGATCGGCGACACGATTTCGGTGGCAGACGGGTTTAATTACAAACCGCTTCCACAATTTCAACCCGAAGTCTTTGCCCGTGTGCGGCCGACCGATACGGGAATGCGGAAATCATTCGACAAAGGCATCGAGCAACTCGCCAGGGAAGGGACCATTCAAATTCTTCGGAGTCTGGACGGCCTGGAATTTTTTGTGGCTGCCGTCGGAAAACTCCAGTTTGATGTGCTGGAATTCCGCCTACAAAGCGAATACCGCGTCAAAGTGGTGGTGGATGTGTTGCCCTATGAATCCAGCGCCTGGCTGGTGGGAGATGTAGAGGCCTTTAAGCCACCCTCTGACGCCCTCGTCGTCAAGGACAGCCGGGACCGCGCGGTCGTTCTGTTTCGCAGTTCATGGTCGAAAAACTTCGCCAGTGAACGGAATCCCGATCACAGCTTCCGGGATATGGGGTAACCTCGTCTGTAAGAAAATCCTTCTACCCCATTCATCCACTCTCGTGATGTCCCTCATCAATATCGTACTTCAACTTTCAACAAAGACATATTAATTGTCCCTCGCCCCTTTGGGGAGAGGGCGCGGGTGAGGGGGAAGACATCAGTAGAAAGTTGAAATACTATAGAATTATAAGGTTCTATTCGCCTGAGTCTGCCGAAAGGCTCCCCACAGCCGATGCGAAACGTGATTGATAAAACACGACTCAATAACTTCTTATAGACATTTCCATTAACCTCCGATTGGGTCGGAGCGAACAGCACCATCATTTCAAGCAGAATCCACTAGCTGGAATTTTTAGTATTCATGATAGTTGCCGGGGTTCGGCCCGGCAGCCGAGCCACTTTTGTTTCGGCAAAAGTGACCAAAACCAGTGACGCCCCACCCGGCCTCATGAGATTGCTCGGACGCAAACTAGGGGAAGGCGGGCCAACTCGCTGCGCTCACACAGGCCCGCCAAGAATAAGAGCGTCCGATCAGGGGACGGGCGGCAGGCGTCGGGCAAGGGTAGTGCCCTCAGGGAATTCCATGTGGAATAGCCACTTTACTGGCATGATCGAAGAAAAGAACCATTTGGAAATTATTTGGAATAACAATAACGTGAACAGGTAATTGGAATGTACAACAAAGGGTCCCATCGGCAAAACTCAGGGCATGCTTTTGCATCAGGCACATTAAGAGCCTTCCGCTGATTCCAGAAACTTGGCGACGCCCGCACGAATCCGTTGTTGATGGCCGCCCAGAGTCGAGGGATCACGTTCCAAGAGCCACAAGAGGTATTTGCGCAAGATGTCCAATGTGGTTTCGGTGTCACCTGTTTGTAACAGCAAGTTCAAATAATTCCAGGCCGAAAGACTTGTGGAGGGATGTTCCTCTCCGAGGATCCGTTGTGTCCGTTCCAACACCGAGATTTGGAGCGTTCTGGCTTCGACATACTCACCTTGGCGGAACAGCGTTAATGCCAGAATGCCCATGGCAGTGAGGGTATCGGGATGGTCCACCCCCAGTTGGCGTTGTCTCAGGTCTAAGACCAAGCGTTGGAGGGCGACGGCCCCGGCATACTCGCCTTGGTCGGACAGCGTCAACGCGAGATTGTTCATGGAGGTGAGCGTGGAGGGATGTTCCTCTCCGAGGATCCGCTGTCTCCGTTCCAACACCGTGCGTTGGAGAGCGACGGCTCCGGCATACTCGCCTTGGTGGGACAGCGTCGACGCGAGATTGTTCATCGAGGTGAGCGTGTCGGGATGTTCCTCTCCGAGGTTGGTTCTGGCATAGAATACAGCTTCTTCTTCCTGCTCCCGGGCACGACCATACAATCCCTGTGCTGAGTGCAATATTCCGAGGAGCAATCTCAACCGGACCACGGTAGGGCTGTGCTGTTTTGGAGCAAGATCCTGAAGAACCATAAGAAGTGCCTCGCCATGCAGACCACAGGCGATCATCAGTGCCCACTGGTTTGGATCCCGACACGCCTCGGGAGTCATGATTGTTTGGAGGGTCTCTGACAAGAGTTGAGTTTCCTCCCCGGTCTCTCCTGATTGACTTCGCAGAAAGTCTGCCAGGACCCGATGAATCATGCCGAACATCGGGACAGTGCTTCCGGTAACACGCGTGGAGGGAGGTTGTGAAGCAACCGGCCCGTCACTGAACCAGGTTGATCGGGTGGGAGGGCCAGAACAATCCCCTCAAGTGAGCTATTCTGCTTTTCCTGCGAATGTCCTGATTGCGTCGAGAGGATCTCAAACGGCTTGAGTGCGGTTTCCATTTCTTTTCGGCAGAACCAGCGCTGAAAATATCGCTCATCTGCGAACACCACGACGACTTTTGCCTCGAGCAGAGCATCGACCAGCACTTCGGGGAACTGCTCGCCGG
>JACDDF010000181.1 GCA_013817135.1 Nitrospirales bacterium | reverse complement strand
GATGCGTCCTTGTGGGGCGATCGCATTGGCCATCGCCGCCCAATGCTGGGTGGTATTGTTCAGGCAAAAGATATAGTCGACCTGTGGCAGTGCAATGGCACTCAGTTCCTTATCAAGAGCGTTGCGGTGATTCACCACTTGATCAGCACCAAGCTTCTTGATCCACGCGATGGACTCGGGCCGTGAAGCGGTGGCAACCACGTGTAGCTTGGCGAGTTGCTTCGCGAGTTGAATGGCCATCGAACCGACGCCTCCAGCCCCACCAATGATCAGAATGGATTTGCCCGCATCCTCG
This sequence comes from Nitrospirales bacterium, assembly GCA_013817135.1. GTDB lineage: Bacteria > Nitrospirota > Nitrospiria > Nitrospirales > UBA8639 > Nitrospira_E. The sequence continues at coordinate 5,358 of JACDDF010000181.1, read as the reverse complement.
CCAAGTGGTGAGATACCGAGCCGCTCGAACAAGCCTTCCCAGGCCGTAATACTTGTTAACGGGAGTGCAGCCGCTTTATCGAATGTGAGAGACGTAGGCTTCTTGCCAACAATGCGCTCATCGACCAACTGATACTCACTGTTACTGCCTGGCCGGGTAATATCCCCCGCATAATAGACCTGATCGCCAACCGCATAACATGTCACCTCCGGCCCGACGGCAATGACTTCACCAGCGGCATCCCACCCTAAAATGCGCGATGTCGTTTCGGTGTCGCTTTTTGGTGCCCGAACTTTCGTGTCCACCGGGTTCACGGAAATCGCCAGGACTTTCACCAGAAGATCTTTTCCGGTCGGATTCGGTCGATCAATCTGGACATCCACCAATGACTGTTCGTTCTCGATGGGTAAATACTGATACAGGCCAACGGCTTTCATCATGTGCCTCCTTCTATTGAATGTGTGTCATGGAATTCGCGGTTTCCCGTTTGGGTTTTCAAATTTTGATGTTATAGCGAACTTATGAGATGCTCTAGAAAAGAACAAGTACATACATGAAAGTGCGATAGATACAAAAAGTATACTAAGGAGGTAAGCGATGAGATTTGAGAACTACGAGTGTTCAGGAGCCTGCCCTGTCGAAGCAGCTTTAGAGTTGTTCGGGGGGAAGTGGAAAGGCATGGCGCTGTTTCATCTGTTGGATGGAACAAAGCGGTTTAATGAGTTAAAACGCAAGGTGGGAGGGGTGACCCAACGAATGCTGACCAAACAACTCAGGGAATTAGAGGATGTTGGGCTGTTTTCTAGACAGGTGTATGTTGAAGTGCCGCCAAAGGTCGAGTATCGCGTCATCGAAAAAAGGCAAATCCCTTCATCCGATTTTACTGGCCTTGGAAAAGTGGGGAACACGGGACGCGCTTTCGCACCCAGCCGAGAAGGTGAAAGGAGCGTGAGTCGGTCTCTCTGTGATCGCGTGCGTAGGACCAACTATTTCACACCTAAATTGAGCGATTCTCTTTCAGCCTGCCGACTTTTGGAGCTGAATTCTGGTTGAAACGGCACAGAGAGCCGTGAGGCTCTCGAGTCTGGAAGGTCTGCGCACTTAGAGGAGCGAAAATCGTGGAGATGACCTGCCACGCGGCTGTTTCGGCCAGGATTTGGACAAACGGGTGGACTGAGTTGATGGACGGGGAGCACACAAGACGGATGCTGTCGTTAGGCAGGGGAAATCGGCGGCGGAGATTGGCACCGTGCCCAGAGCTGCGCGAATCGCAGCGTGGTCATCACCGAGTGTGTGACTTTCAAGATGACCTGGCCTCCTGTCCGAACCACCTTGGCCGCGATGTCGATCACCATTCGCCGCACCGTGGTGGCGTAACTGGTGATCGGCAGCACCTCGACCAACACATCCTCCTTGAAGGTCTCCGAGAGGAAGAAGGCAATCAGCATGCCGTAGTAAAACGCGGCATTGGCCGGAAACCGTTTGAAGGGGAGCTCCTCAAAGCCAAAATCTTTCAGCCCGCGATGCGGGAGTTCGTCCGCTCCCCGGCGATGATGGCTGGCGATGAGCGTCGCGGGCTGGGTCCAGTGGGCGCAGTCGTCGACGGACGCGTGGGCGAGCACCGCGGCATTCACCCCCAAGTTGGTCAGGATGACATTGTCGGGACGCGCAAAGTCCAGCAGGCGCTGCCCATTGGGTTCTGTAACGGCCCGTGTGTACAATGTCCGGTAGTGCCGCGTCCAGCGCTCACACCGCCACCCGAACTCCAGATACTCCCACTCTTGGTGCCCATTGTCATAGGCCGCCCACCGAGCGGGATCTTGGGCCCCGACATACGCTTTGATCGTCGGGTACATCTTCCCCGTCATGATGACGCCCACCTGCAACTCGTCACAGGTCCGCAGGATGGCCTCATCGAAAAACCCACTGTCGAAACGAATGATGATCACCACGTGGGACCCGCAGGCTTGGCGCATCAAGGGGACCATCCGGCGGAGCATATTGACAACGGTATGGCCCGCATTGCTGTGCTTGCTTCCCCCGCGAAAGACGGCGTCGACAATCTTGCCCGCCCAGATCATCTGCAAGGGCTGGAACCCTTTGACTTTTTTGTAGGTGGGTTGCACCCCGTGCCGTTTCGGGGCCTCGTCGTTATCCAATACCATGGTATCGATGGTGGCCTCGATCACCCGGGGGCACGCCAGCTTGAGCCGCCAGACACACAACTGATTGAGGATCGTGCGGAAGCTCCCGCCCGCCGTCCACGCAAAGGCTTTGAACAACCGCTTCATCGTATGCGACGAGGCCAGCTGGGCACAGGAGGTCTCAAGCGTGGCCGCATATCCCGGATCCGCCTTCAGATGATCAAAATACCGCAGGTGCCGACTCGTCCCGTCGAGCAAGAAACAGAACAGTTGTTGAAAGAGGGCCCAGAGGGGCAGACCCTTGCGGTTTTTGCGGAGCGAGCCAAAGGCCTCTTCCAAGAGCGGCGCGATCTGGATCTGCGAGAGGTAGCGGACGAAGAGAGCTAAGCCGCCGCGGCTCGTCAGGGTATCCGAGGTCGTGTCAACTTGGGCAATCCGGTAGGTGGTTTGGGTCTCAGCCATCGAGGGCACACTCACTTGTTGGGTGATCAGAAGGGAGGGGTGGACAGAAGGAGTATACCCTACGTGAGCGCGGATGACCTATCGTTTCATGAACATTGTTCGAGTAAGAATCGCTCAATTTAGGTCTAAGTAATCTATTACACCTTGGATTTCTTGTTGTTTACTAGAATTGCCAGAAAACATGTTCTTAATGTAGTCCACTAAAGAGGTCTTTTTCCCATTTTCGTATTTCGAAAAGTGGTGGCTGAGAATTTCGACTGTCAACACATGTCGCCAAAGAAGCTTAAAAAATGGATCAAGATTGACACCTAAATTTGAGAAGAAACTAAGAATTGTAGAATTAGAAACGTAGGTTAAAGCTAGTTCCTCAGGAGAGATGGTGATGACATGATCTTTTTTGTTTTCAGCAAACATCAAGAGGAGAGCTGACTTTCCAGAGCCAGTTCGTCCCAAAACAATTTGCCTATGATCTTTTAGGTCTTCTAGGAGGGAAAGGTACCCAGTATCAACAAAGCATTTTGAAAGAAATTCGTCATCCTCCGCTCCTGCTGCCCCAATTTGGTCGGTGCTTTTAAACTTATAGGCTCCAGTTTTTTTAGCCATGGTAAATTTTCTTAGGCGGCAGGGTTAGATATAAAGGATTTGAAAGGAAGACTTGGAAATGAATTCTAAAAGGATTTTCGGTAGGAATCAAAATATACCAAATTGCTTGGTAAATGCATGTAGAAAGTCAGATAAGATTCCTTATGAAAAATAAGACGTGGGTTTAGCGTTTGGCAGTCGGTTCGTCTTTGTGGGCATCAACATAGGACCGCAGCACCGCATTCATCCGCGTTTGATAGCCCCGGCCGTGCGCTTTGAACCATTCCAGAATATCGGCATCAAGCCGAACCGTGATTTGTTCTTTGGGTGCTTCGGGATACACCACCTTCGCATGTTTCCAAAAATCATCCGGTAAGGCTGGTCCCGGAGGCGCATCCTTGCGGGTTTTGCCCTTCGTTTTCATCGCTTCGTCAAGCGTGATGGTGGTGGTATTTTTCTTTTTCATCTCGTCCGGCCTTCCATGCAGAATTAATCCGGCGTCTCTCTCTACGCCACGTTGAAACTACGACAAAGTAGTCTTCCTCAGTAAACCCGATGGAGATCGTTCGTTCTTCTCCGTAGTCTTGTCGGGTGTCGATCCATTCCAGCACGGGATTGGCAAAAATACGCACGACATCCAGAAAGTCCACCCCATGCTTCTTGAGGTTACCTTCCTGTTTGTCATCATCCCATTCAAAGACCATAGGATACTGTAACTACAGTTATAACTACTTACAAGGATTTTGTCAAAAATGATCGGGATGGTCGGACGACTCGATTTCCACCGAATACACGGCGATCTCCGGGCAGGACTCTTCAAACGGGAATTTCTGATAGGTGACGTTGGATTTTAGGGTGTCACGTGATGATAAACCGATCCTTCCCACCGATCCCTATCTATGGCCCTGGTTGTTCACAATACAGACGTCGGTAAAAATTTTGTGACACATCTAGATCGACGTAATGAGACATGCGTTCCTCCTATGGTTAATGTGAACATCAACAGGATCCTGCTTGGTTGCTCAAGGCCTGTCATCTCAGCCTCGAGACCAAATCTCATTTACATTGTCTTATGAAAAATACTAGGTGGGATTAAAGACCCAAAACAATCCCAAGCGCGGCTTTGATCGGGTCCAGATAGCGTTTTTCTAGTGTGCCTTGTTTATTGCTTATCCGTGAGACATCGACCGCTCGAAGTTGTTTTAAATTGACGTGACGGTCTTGATCAAGACCATTGATTTTCGTGGGTTTGAGATTGACGACAAACGGCCAGTCCTTATGGCCAGGTAGTATCGGTGCAACAATCACCGTTCGGGAACCTTGGTTCACCACATCGCCTTGAAGGATTAAACAGGGTCGTTTTTTCTTGGTTTCAGCCCCGCGGGTGGGATCAAGGTCAACCCACCGGATTTCTAATTGGCGATACGCTGACTCGTTCATGCCTCCAACCCATCAGCAAGGGTTTCATCCCATTCGGACAAATCTTCCTGATAGGCGGTATCTTCAGACTCTTCCTGATTGGCTTGGAGAATGGCTTTTTTGAGCGAGCGCTTCTTTTCCTGCAATAACAGTTGATTCACATAGGCGCTCTTATTCTCCCCTCCGACTTGTTTCAAATAGGCAAAGGCATCATCTTCTAAGGTAAACGTTGCACGATTGGTCATGCGTCATACTCCTTTATCATACTATTATATCATACCATTTCGTACGATAAAAGTATGTCCTTTCACCCGGTTTGCTCTTCCCTCTAGGTGGTTTCCCAAATGTGGTGGAGAAATAAGTGGCATGTCGTGGCACTTGGTGAGATCAGGATTCTCGTTTTTGGGATTATCGACCAACCCCAACAAAAATGAACGTGACGACCGCCCTTAGGATATGGATGTCGAAGGTTTTGAGGAACGAAGCGGTTGAATGGGAATCATGGCGTCGCCACGCAATTTGCGGTGGAAAGTGATCGCAAAGCGATGCGCTTCATCTCGGATGGTTTGGACCAGCCGTGTGGCGGGGGATTTGAGGGGTAGGACAATGGGAGTCTTGTGACCTGGCAGAAAAATCCGTTCGTCTTTTTCACCTTTCGCTTTGGCAAGGCCGCAAATGGAGATGTGCGAAAGACCAACAGCCGCCATCGCTTCCATGGCCGCGCCTAATTGTCCTGCTCCACCATCGATCA
>JACDDF010000180.1 GCA_013817135.1 Nitrospirales bacterium | reverse complement strand
GGTTTCACACAAATGCCGTGTGAGTTCGATTCCATCCATTCCGGGAAGCAGTAAATCCACGAGGGCCAGGTCGGGGAGGCGATGACTCATAATCTGGAGGGCCTCTTCTCCCGTTTCCGCCGTCAGAACCTCATACCCTTTTGCCTCAAGATTGACCTGCAATGAACGACGTATTTGCCGTTCATCATCAACCGCTAATATTCGAGATCCAAGAGCCATGGGTAGACCGATTACTCCTCTTCCCCGTCAAAAGTTATCATAGGGGGTGCCTCAGGGGTCGGCACCGTGAAGCTAATCGTCACGACTCGATTCTGAGATTCGGCCCAAATTCGGCCACCATGGGCTTCGACCATACCTTTGCAGATCGCCAATCCCAGACCGGTACCACGAATGAGTCGTGTGCGCGGACCCTTTAGCCGATAAAAACGCTTGAAAATACTTGATAATTCCCCCTGAGGGATTCCTTCTCCTTCACTGGAGACCCGTACCTCAACCTGGTTCTGCGTCATTCGACCAACAATGCTGACCAAGGATCCTGGGGGAGAATATTTAGTGGCATTATCTAACAGGTTGATCAGGACTTGCTGAATTTCCATCCCATCCACAAAAATAGGAGAAATTTTCTCCCCCAGGTTCACTTGCAGAGATCGGCTTTCCAATGACATTTCCACTCGTCTGATTGCGCCTTCGACTAAATCTTCCAATAAATGCCATTCACGATGAGGAACCAGCGTTCCCGCTTCAACCTTTGACATGTCCAAAAGATTATCAACCAAACCATTTAAAAAATCGATTTCCTGATTGATGCCCTGGAGAAATTCCTGCTGCACCTTGGACGCATCCTGCCTGGAAAGTTCAATTAATCCAGCTATGGAAGCCTTGATGGCAGTAAGGGGAGTTCGTAGTTCGTGCGAAACCAAGGACAGCAGAGCTGTTTTCAGAGCATCACTTTGACGAAAGGCTTCAACTTTGGCGGCTTCACTTTTTCTTAAATTTTCTTCTACCCCTTGTCGTTCAAACCCGTTCACGAATATTTCTCCTGCCATTTGGAGGAGCCTGATGTCCTCTTCCGACCAGGTTTTTTCATGCCTCACTGAATCAAACCCAAGTAACCCGAACAACTTTCCCCGTAATACCATGGGCACAATCACCAGCGATTGGATTTGCTGCCTTTGAAATAGCTGCTTTTCGGCACTCGCCTCAAGCGGAAGATTGGCCACGCTTGAGATTTGAAAAAACGGGCCGGAGATAAGACGTTCTGCAAACCAGGGTAGGTCCTGCAATCGAAGCCCTTGAAGTTTAGTTATTTGAGGCTCAATACCCGTCTGGCACCATTCATGGGTATTGTTCACAATCTTTCCGTCATCCTCAACCACAAACACATAACTTCGATCCACACCTCCGAAGGTGCCCATAGCTTCTAAGGCTCGATCAATCTCCGCATCCAAACTTTTTGGCCCAAGATTAATAAATTGGGTTGAAAGATTCGTCACGAGATTTTCAATTTCGATTCGATAACGCAGAGCCATTTCTATCCTGGAGCGTTCCTGAATTTCATGTTCGAGTTCCTGATTGGCCAGTTTGACCTGTCTCGTCATGAGAATTCCAAAAGGAATCACTAAGATACCGATTAGAGATTCCCAAACGATCATGTTCGAGATCTTTTCCTGGGAATTTCTGCTGTATAACTTGACGGCCTTGTTGGCGACTTCAATCAACCGGACATTGACAGCCAGGAGCCCTTCTAATTCCAAAGAATAGCCGGGATGATCGGACTGCCTTTTCAAAAAGGTATCGGCCCGTTGTATGAATTCGGCCATGAGTGTTTGTTGCTGACTCAATGCCTGTAATATGTCCCGGGATGGAGGGGAAGGAAGGGCCACCGTTTCGCCACTTTCCGGGTTCATGACGGCTTGTCCACCGACGAGTAACGCATCCAGAGTTTGGGTCAACATCTTTTGGGTGGACCGGTAATCAGCAGGAATCCCTTGCGAAGTCAATAAAATTTCATTCATGAGTCGTTGGGACAACATCCGCTGTCGTCCAGCCAGATCCACCGTCACACTGTCGAGTCTTTGATTCTGAATTGTGGTGATCGTATAGAGCAGAATGCCGAACAAGGCTAAAATAAAGACCGTGGTGAGAACCATTAACGCTCGTCCGATTGATCCTGTTCCTAACCATGAACGTTCTGGTGGCTTCACGACACTCCATCCTTTGATGTCGACCCTGGCCGTTCAATCCATAACATAAGTGAATTTTAACGGAATTTCCTGATTTTCTCATCATACCTTAAACTATTCGATCGTTTTTCCAAACACAGGTTTTGCGGGTATGCAAGTTGCCCATGCCTAGGGTGTTTTCGAAAAAGATTCGCTCCGACTCGATATTTTTGATGACACGATCTATACTGTGCCCCAGTGACGAATCATTCGAGTCCCTACCCTCTTTTTCCTCAGCTCACTTAATGCCAGTCCAAAAACTCATACGATTCCAATTATTTCTCTATATCACTGAAGATTCCCAGACGTTTCCCCTCACGGTTGCCTTCTTTTTTGGAGAAATTCATGATTGAGCAATCTCAAATTCACGTAGACAGACAGAAGGAAAGCGGCGCTCCCATTATCCTGGAAGGCCCTGCGTCCCTATCGGGGAAAACGCCCCTCACATCCGATTTAAGAAAAACAGGTCTTCATCCGGACAATTGGTATCCGCTCGCACGCTCCAAAGATCTGAAAAAAGGAAAAATGCTTGGAGTGTCCTTTGCCGGTGATCCCATCGTGTTGGTGAGAACCGTAACCGGAATGGTCTATGCGCTCGAAGACCGATGCGCCCATCGGCAGGTACCACTCCATTGCGGAGTGGTGCATGGAGAGCATGTCCAGTGTGGGTATCATTCCTGGACGTTTGACCAGACAGGGCGATGTATGGGCGTACCATATTTAGAAAAGGACCAACCACGTCCGGCAGGAGTCAGGAGTTATCCCTGTCGGGAAGCCTATGGACTGGTTTTTGTATTTCCCGGCTCGGTGAGCAGAGTTGAAGAAGTTGGATTCCCGAACGTGTCCTTAGCCGGTGATCCGGAATATAAAACTCGATACCTTGACCGTCAGGTGAGCTGCCATTACTCATTCATGCATGAGAATCTTATGGATATGAACCACCAGTTTTTGCACCGTCGACTGATGGGCGGGATCCGAACGGTCTTTCTGGAACTTCGAGAGCGGCCGCATGCCGTGGAAGTCGACTATACCTTCTCTCGAATCAAAGGCGCACAACCACTCGGAGAAAAACTTATCCTACGGCGCACCAAGCCATCCGCAGATGGCCCAAAACATGATCTGATGACCATCTGTACCAACTACCCCTATCAAACGCTCCAGTTCTGGACAGCCGGGAGTCCTCACCCCGCGTTAAATCTCTGGAATGTGTATGTTCCCATTGATCATGCCCAACGAATCAACCATACCTTTGGGTTGATGATGATCCGGAAACCTTCAATTCCCGGAATCATCCACCTTTTGTGGCCGTTTATTGTGTGGTTTACCGATGGAATCTTTGCACAAGATCGGTGGATTGTTGAGGAAGAACAGAAAGCCTTTGATCGCCAGGGCGCGGACTGGAACCAGGAGGTTTTTCCGGTGATTCAGAGCTTAAGAGGCTTGTTGGGTCGCGAAGGCATTGCCTTATGAGGACTCTCCCTCTCATGCTTAAAAGGGTTTCCAACCCGGCAGCCAGATGGCACCTTCAACTTGCGCTCTAAGTATCCGTACTTCGATCAGGCCACATGATAGCGAGAAGAGAACTGTGCCTCATTCTTTTGAAGTATCTTGCGACAGGCTTCCTTGAGAGATTTCAGATGAAACGGTTTCACAAAAAACCCCTGAGCGCCTTCCTGTAACAGTTGCCGGAGAGCCGGTTCGTCGGCTGCTCCAGACATCATCAACACCGGCACCTGATGCCCCAACCACCGTAATTCATCCAGCATGGTCCGCCCATCCATAATGGGCATGTGTGTATCCAGTAAAATCCCATCCACGGAACGGCAACCCACCACATCCAGGCCCTCCCGCCCATTTCTCGCAATAACCACCTCATATCCCCATTCCTGAAGCGCCCGCTCCAACAGCCTGGCCACTGAAGGATCATCATCGACCACCAACATACATGGACGGACTTCCTGAGCCTGGGCCTCCGTCTCGTCACGCGACACACCGGGGGATGTGGTTTCGAGCGCCTGAAGAATTTGCAGACAAGAAGAACAATAGGTCGGTGAAAGGTCGACCTCAGAAAATGTGAGATGATGCATCGACAAATATGAACGCAAATCTCGCCATCCCTCTGCCCCGGTTAGTCCATCCGAGGAATCATGAACGCGTTCACACCAGGCGCACGAGAACACGAATTGGGAAGGGGACGAAGTTAACGGGAAACAATGCGGTAACACATCTCCCCGCGAGATGACTCCGACAAGATTCCGATCGTCCACCACAGGCATCCTCGAAACTTGCCTTTGAACCATCACTTTCAGCACCACATCCAGCGGATCATCCTCATACACAGACACCGGGGTGGCCATGGTGTCCTCGACCCTGAGTTCATCAAGGGAGTTCAAACGAGAACAGGCTTGTAACAGACGGAGCTCCGTCACGACACCCAGGATTTTCCCGGTAGAATTGACCACAGGCCATCCGCTGTATTGACCGGAGAGGAATTGCAAAATCCGATCTTTCTCAAAGATACCGGGTCTAAGAGGGACGGCATCGGAATTCATCAGATCTTTCGCCAGAGGGGAAGATGAAGAAAGGTGGTTCATCAGAAGGCCTCCCTTTTAAATCGGTTTCAATCATGAAACCATCGGTTGAGGAGGATGGTACCGCTAAGCTGAGCGTGTAAAATACCGACCGGAGCAAAAAAAAAGAACTAGGGAAACCCCTAGTCCTTTCTGGAAAAAATCCTAGGATGAAGTGGGGAGAGATGATCGGAATCGCCTAGGTCACAACCAGACCGTGGGCAACCGCAAACGTGGTCAACTCCGGGATCGTATGCATCCCTAAAGTTTCCATGATTTTGGATCGATGAAATTCAATCGTTTTAACGGAAATGTTAAGAAGCGTGGCAATCCCTTTTGTGGAACGGCCTTCGGCAATTAACTGCAGGACTTCCCGTTGACGGGGAGTGAGCTGGTTCAACGATGGTCTCAACATTTCTTGTGGGTTCTGAGGCGAAATATCCCCTCTCAGAACTAGTGGCGTGACATACTTATGGCCTGCCAACACCGATTGCACAGCCTGTTTAAGTTCTGATCCGGCAGACCGCTTTAACAGGTAGCCGGAAGCCCCGGCCTCGAACGCCGCCGTAATATAGGAGGAATCTGCATGCATCGTTAGGAAAATAATTTTACAGTGAGGAAAAAGTTTTTGGAGATGGCGAGCGGATTCCAGACCGTTTAAACTCGGCATGGAAATATCCATCACCACCACATCCGGGTTCAGGTGTGAAACGATATCAAGCAGCGCTCGTCCATCTTCCACCTTTCCCACGACCTCAGCGAACTCCTCCACAAGCTTTGCGACCCCTTCCAGGACCATGGGATGGTCATCCGCCAACACAATACGGGGAAGGTTCCTTGAGGAATTCCCGGTATCTGAGTATGGGTAAGGATGTGAG
>JACDDF010000179.1 GCA_013817135.1 Nitrospirales bacterium | reverse complement strand
GGTCTGCGACTTGGACGAGGGCACGGTGGAGCACATTGTCGAAGACCGCAAGCAGGAGAGTCTCGGCGGCTCCTACGCGGGGCTGACGCAGGAGCAACGCGACGGTGGCGATGGACATGTGGGAGCCCTACATCCAGGCGACGCGGGCGCAGGTGCCTGAGGCGGCGGAGAAGATCGTCTTCGACCGCTTCCACGTCATGGGCCATATCGGCAAGGCGGTGGACACGGTCCGCAAGCAGGAGCATCGAGGGTTGATGGAGTCAGGCGACGAGACGCTCAAGGGCAGCAAGTACATGTGACTCTACAGCCGGGAAAATGTGCCGGAGCGACGGCGCGAGGAGTTCGCTGCACTGAGGCGTCAGGAACTCAAGGTCGGCCGGGCGTGGGCCATCAAAGAGGCGCTACGTCGGCTCTGGCACTACGTCTACCCGGCGTCAGGCTGGAAGTTCTGGAAGCGGTGGTACTTCTGGGCGACGCACAGCCGGCTGCAGCCGATTCGCAAGGCGGCGGAGACGGTCCGCCGGCACATTTTCAACATCCTGACCTACTACCAGCATCCGATCACCAACGCGATGAGCGAGGGACTCAACAGCCAGATTCAGAAGATCAAGAGCATGGCCTGCGGGTTCCGCAACATCGAGAACTTCAAGACGGCGATCTACTTTCGCTGCGGAGGGCTCGATCTGTACCCATGCTAAACCCAGAAGCGCCCATTTCTCTTTGGTCTTGAACCCTAAGGGGCCTGTTGAAAAAAACCGCCAGCGGCGTTCTCGCTATTTTTTTCGTGCTCACGTACTCCGTGTACGCTCCGCGCGCAAAAATGGCTGTGGCCTTCCCTTCGAGAAGCCTCAGGACAGGACTGGACGGACCCTTCGACAGGCTCAGGGCATGCTTTTTTGAACCGGCCCGAAGACACTGGCATTCCAAATGCCCATGGGCGTATTGGCCTATGGAAACCGTATTATTCAACACTCCGATTGCTGAGAATCTGCAGTAATGGGTGGGGAAGGCGTAAAGGCAACGCCTCTCCCCATCGAGGGATACTCTTGCTCTGATCCGAGGAAATCGCGTATCACCCGCGTACTCTATCGCGTGCCCCCTCTCGCAACACGGTCAGCAGAAAAGGCGCAAACGTGAGCTCCCGAGAAGGAAAGGAGCACCAGGAGAGCAAGAAGGCTTATGGATCCGCATCCAATTCTAAATTCCAATATAAATAATCCCGCCAACTTTCCGGGGCATGACGGATGCCGATCATGAGCGTCAGGCGTGGAGTCCATTTAGGTTTGACGGGCTCCTTGAGTAATTTCATCCCTGCCTCATGCGGAACACGCCCGCTTTTCCGGTTATTACATCGCCAACAGGCCGTCACAATATTCTCCCAGGTCTTTTTCCCACCTTTGGCAATTGGCACTACATGATCAAACGTCAATTCTTCGGTGCGAAAGCGTGTATAGCAATATTGGCAGGTGTACCGATCGCGGGTAAAAATATTGATGCGAGAAAATTTCACCGCATGATGATTCGAGCGGAGTTTGACCATATTGAGGAGACGCATCACGGACGGCAATTTAAAGGAAATGGACACCCCTCGAATATCCCGATCATAAAATTCAAGGACTTCGACTTTTCCTTGCCACAACAAATTAATGGCTTTTTGCCAATGCACGACTCGCAATGGCTCATAGGTAGCATTGAGTAGCAGGGTCATTTCCATACGAACGTACTCTAGGGACCTCGCCAGGTTGGATAAAACTCTGTTCCTATATCACCGACCAATCCAGAGAATCAAGAGACGTCATGAGCCTATTGTTGCGCCAGGAGGAAGTTGATATATTAAGGGTTTTGGCCGTTGAGAGGTGACCATGTCCTTGAACTTCCATCCGGTTGCCAAGATTCAGGATCTCCCGCCAGGCACCTGTCAAAGCATTGAGCTCCAGGAATACGGTATTGCCTTATTTAATCTCAATGGGGAGATCTATGCCCTTGATAATACCTGTCCACATGCCGGAGGGCCACTGGGAGAAGGAACGGTAGAGGGAGATTTCGTCGCATGCCCCTGGCACGGATGGAAGTTTCATATCAAAACCGGAGTATGCAAAAAAAACCCTAGCCCGAGCTGGAACGTACCGTGCTATGAGGTACAGGTGGTTGATGGCATCATCCACGTCGCCCAACCGACACCTGAGAATAGGCAAGAATAGGATATTGATAAACTCAACTATTTAAAAAATATCGTTCTTACCATCAATTCCCACTACCCATTCACGAATACACAGAAGACGAGTAATCAGAGGTGTTCGGGTGGGTACCGCGAGGGGTTCAAGTAAGAAGAACACCGTTAGCAGATTTTCCTTCGACATGGGTCAGGACAGGAACTTTCAGCATTCTGTGAGGAAGGGAGGAAATTTGATCGCCATGAGGAAGTGGCGGCAAATTCTCAAACGGCATCAACTGTTGGGCGGCTAACGAGATCACTCGGATCGATTTTTCCTTACTATCCACTCTCCAGGCATATTCCCGCTCGATCCACTCCACGGAGCCCTTCTCTCGCACAATTTTACGCACCATATATTTATCTTCCCCCTGAGCCTTCACCTGCCAATCTCCTTCACGAAACGGAATGCCCTTGGTTACCAAATCATCGACCAACAGCTGAAGTGCTTCGTCCAGCGTATAGCCTTGCCGGGATCTGTGCTTTTTGACCAACTCCAACGCTTCCAACGCAAGAGGATCATCTGGAAGCTGATACCCTGTCGGCTGGACATAGCGATACAGCACAAAAAATCCTATAACCAGGAAAACAACGAGAAGATATCCAATGATCTTTTTAAATTGAGTCGACATGCCATTTATCCATTGTTATATTCTGAAAAACATTTCATCTACCTAAGGCGGATCTTCCCCGGACCAGAGAGATCTGGTCATACACGAACCAGATTTCTATTGATGTTATAGCACACATGGTTCCTACGTGCCTCTCGGTGCCTGACCTTCCGTCTGACGTTTCCTAATCGCAGCCCTCCCGCAAGGCCTTTTTTAGGGCATGAATCACCCTATTATTATCGCGTGGGTGGCGAATGGCAAGCCGAAGTGCCGGCTGAGTCATTCCGGAGAATGTCTGACAATCCCGAACCAGAATCCCTTGTCGGGCCAGTCGTGAAACAAGACCGGCTGTCACACATGTCGAAGGTAACTCCACCATCACAAAATTCGCGGAGGAGGGAATGACCCGCAACCCAGAGACCGTCCGCAATTGTCTCATAAAACGTGGTCGTTCCTGGTGCATAAATTTTACACTCCGCTGCCGGTACCTGGCGTCACCTACCGCCGCAACACCCGCCACTTGCGCAAAATGGCTGACCGACCACGGAGGGAGCAAACGACGGATCGTGGCAACCGTCTCCGGCGCCCCCACCAAGTACCCAAGGCGAATTCCCGGCATTCCATAAAATTTCGTAAAACTTCTGAGAATGAGCAATCGTCTGGCATTCGAAATCTCCTTGATGAGGGAATGCGAAGGGCAAAAATCGATAAAGGCCTCGTCAACCACCATCCAAAGCCCGGCTGCTTCAATTTTCCGATACAGCGTTCGAAGGGATCGGGCCGTCACGACTCTTCCCGTCGGACTATTCGGATTACAAAGAAACACGGCCGTATGTGGTTCCCCACCCCTGCGCGCGGCCTTCTGAAAACCAGAGCGAATAGCGTCCACGAGAAGTGAAAGCTCTTCCATGGGAGGAGCATACTTTTCCCCGGAGTTGGCCAGGACATGCGTACAGCGCGCACCCGCTATATAAAGAGATGCCTCATACTCCATAAACGTGGGACCTGCCACATATCCCTGCCGAAGGGACAGAGCCTGAGGTAAAATTCGAATCAATTCGGACGACCCGTTACCCAACGCAATCGAGTCCGATGAGATTCCATGCTCTTTGGCCAGTCGCATACGCAACTCTTCAGCAGAAGGATCGGGATAATGCCCGCAGGCAGATAGAGCTTCCTGCATAGCCCTCAACACGGAGGCAGGAGGACCCAACGGATTAATACTGGCACTGAAATCGATAAAGGAGTCCACGGATCGTCCGAGCGCCTTCGCGACCTGATGAACCTGCCCTCCATGCACAACCGGCTGGGTCACCACATCACCCAACCCATGAACCCCATAAACAGTAGCCCATAAGCAATCCCCATGACTTGTAACGCGACAGGAATGAGTGGCATCGAACACGTCGTGATCGGATCACCCAACCTGGCGCGCGCTTCTCGCACCCCTCCATACACATTACCTCCACCGAGTTGAACACCAAGAGCACCAGCCATGGCCGCTTCGGGCCACCCACTATTCGGACTGGGGTGACACCGCGCATCCCGCCGACAAATTTTCCAGGCTGAACCACCGGTACCCAATCGAATCGCCGCGGCCATACTCATTGCCACCGCCGTAAGCCGGGCCGGGACCCAATTGACAAGATCATCAGCCCGTGCCGATGCCCAGCCAAAGTCACGATAGCGATCGGTACGATAGCCAACCATCGAGTCCAACGTACTGATGGCTTTATAGGCCATGGCACAGGCAGGTCCTCCCAACGCAAGATAGATCAGCGGCGCCACGATGCCATCGGAGGTATTTTCAGATACGGATTCCACTGTCGCCCGAACAATCTCTTCTTCCGAAAGGTCGGCAGTATCCCGCCCTACTAACCGGCCTACCTCAACCCGAGCCGACACGAGTGACCCCATTCTCAATGCCCGATGGACCCGCATGGCATGATCCCACAAATCCCGACCGGCAAGAGTGGTAGAGCCCAGCGCCACCCATATCACCATGCCAAATTGTTCATGCACCAGTTCAGCCCATTCCAGGATGCCCTGGGTCACAAAAAAGGCTCCAAGGGGAAGCCCCACGGCCAAGCCCAGCCCGGCCGTTCTTTTTGCCAATGGGCTCGAGATTCGTTCTAACGTCAGGCGTTCATACGCGTGAATAATGAACCCCATCAGGCGGACAGGATGAGGCAACCAGCGGGGATCGCCTACCATGAGATCAACGACGCACACCGCCAGGAATTTGAACCCCGTCAGATCATCCGCCACCGTTAGCCCGGGAATTGTGAAACGGAAGGGTCAGAAGTGTTTCCTGTCAATTCTGCAAGACAAGTCGGGCAAACGCAGTCATCATAACGTTTCGCGATGCTGTCATATTGGGCATCGCTCACGGGAACATCCTTACACCAACATCGGGAGAGTCCGCACTCAAAATCTCGACCGCAACGTTCGCACTGTTTAGGATAGGTTCGTGTCATGCTGAATCGGCCTCCCGTTCATGAATGGCCCTGTTAATTATTCCCCAAACTCTGAGAACACGAGGAGGACCGGACCCAAGATTAGAAAGAGCACTTCGACCCCCTCGTTCATCGCTCCCAACACATCTCCCGTGATCCCGCCAAACTTCTTGGACATCCACCAGACGACAAATCGAACCACCAGGCACACAACAATCATCAGCATAGCCGCTGTGACCGCATCGAACATTCCCCACAACCCCAACCCCACAACCGTAGTGGCCACCAGAACATCCCGCCACGTCACCGTCCGAATAAACTGCGCAGCCAACCCTTCCGATCGTGGATAAACAACACCCCAGCAACCGATCACCATCGCCCATCGCCCGATAGCCGGCATACAGAACAACATGCC
>JACDDF010000178.1 GCA_013817135.1 Nitrospirales bacterium | reverse complement strand
ATCCCTGCGATATCCCGGCGATAATAACTATCAGACGGACCTTGATTGCCAGGATTGGTATCGTTGAAAACCGTGACCACCACTCCCTCTAGGATTTCTGTCCCAGTCACTTTTGAGACATTCGTAAACCGCGTATCCTCATTCTTAATCTGGACCATGCCCCCTTCGATCATCGTTCCCTTATACACCCATTCATTTCCCACCTGATCAGGAAAATATTCATGGCTTTTATCGACCACAAACTCCGTGGAATTAGCGGAATGGACCATGCCGGGCAGGCACAACAAGGAAAGACCAAGGCAAACCAATGCTCCGGTTGTGTAGGAAGTTCCAAACAATGTAAAGGAAATATTCATAGACAGAAAGTGATGTGAACCTACCATAGGATCATCAAAACCGGCAAGATACCAAGCAAGGACCACCGATCCAGATCCCATTCACCCTGAAAATGCCGCCTTTTGGGTTTACAGCCTATTCAAGGATTGACAATCTCTCCGCCCTATGCAGACTAGAACCAAGGAGACCGAATGGTAATCAATACAAGACGACACCACGGCAGTCATATACCTATCCCTTATCTCATTATCTTCACTTTTCAACGATGCATGGGAATGACACGCGTGACTCCCCAGATACGAATGAACCCCATCGCCATTCACCAGTCGGTAAGATGAACACCCGTTCGAACATCATGGTGTTTGGAGGATCCGGAGTCATCGGTGGAGCCATTGCGACGGTTTTCGGACACCAGGGCTGGAGAGTCGGCCTTCATTACCATCAACATCAAACCGCCGCAAATGAAACTGCCGCGGCGATCAGGAAGGCCGGAGGAGAAAGTCATCTGTATCAAGCCGACATCGCCAACAGCTCACAAATTCAGGCCATTCTGCAGGAGTTCATACAGTCCCACCATTCTCTGAACGTATTGGTGTGGGCCGTCGGGGTGGACCCTTCGAAGCTCTTACTCAAAACCTCCCCTGCGGACTGGACCCGCACCCTTCACACGAACTTGACCGGTGCCTATACTGTACTCAAAGCCATCGCCCCCATCTTTGAACAACAAAATGATGGGGCCGTTATTTTTATAGGCTCTCTTTCCGCTGAACAAGGAGTGGCAGGGCAGGCCGCCTATGCGGCTTCTAAGGCTGGACTGACTGGATTGATGCAGACAGTGGCAAAGGAATGGGGACCCTTCAATATACGAGTAAATATGGTGTTCCCAGGATGGCACCGCTCACCATTATCAGAACCGGGATGGCAGTCGGCAATGGAGCCCCGCAACCATACTCTCCACAGACCTTCTTCATTACAATATATGGCTACTACTGTCTATCACATGGCCTTGTCGCCTCACACCTCTGGACAAATATGGAATCTGGACAGTCGGATTTGGTGAGCCTATTCATTCTTCAGCATCTCCCTGACCATGAGCGCTCAATCTGACCATCTCGCCATATTCATGACCGCGACTGACACCGGGGTCGGAAAAACAACCATCACGGCGGCTCTGGTTCTGGCGTTGCAAAAAAAAGGGCATCGAGTGGGGGTCATGAAGCCGGTAGAAACCGGTCTCGATCCTCAACAGCCAGAGACTTCCGACACAGGCCGTCTTCAGAGTCTACTCTCCCCTCCTCCCGCCTTTGCGTCAATCTGCCTTTATGGCTTTCCTCAGCCTATTGCGCCGTTAGATTGCGCGCGGGCGACTGGAACAACCATTGATGTGGCGGGAATTGCCACAGCCTTTCATGTCGTCAGGCAACAGCACTCCGTATGTTTCGTGGAAGGTGCAGGAGGGGTATTTACTCCACTCTCACCAACACACACCATACGAGACCTGATCGTGTCGCTGAATCTTCCTGCTATCGTGGTCAGCAGGACAAGCCTTGGCAGCGTGAATCATTTACTCCTGACTTTGGAAGCACTCCACGGTGCCGGAATTAAGCCGTGCGGAATCGTCCTGAATGATCCCCTGCCCTCAACCCAAAACGAGTGTTTCATTCAGCAACGGACCTCCACGATTAATCTGATTCAGGAATGGTCGAGAGTGCCGGTATTTGGCCCTTTGGAATATCAAGAAGCCGTGCAGACGGACTGGCGAAGCGGAATGGAAAACTTAGCCAACCATCCTGAAATTCAACGATTGGCCAACCACCTTATTGAAAATGAGCCATAAACCGCGCCAACACTTTGGAGCGATCACTCGCATTGAGTATGGCCGAAGCGACCGCCACGCCATTGGCACCTGCCGCTTGGAGTGCCGGAACAGAATCCGGAACAATCCCACCAATGGCGATGATGGGAAGGGGGGTCAGGTCTCGAACACCAGCCAGTCCTTCCATACCAACAACCGGCTCATGATTCGCTTTGGTTCTTGTCGTAAAGATAGGGCCAAATCCTAAATAATCCGCACCTTCTTCCGTGGCTAATCGTACTTGTTCAGGATTGTGTGTCGAAACGCCAATAAACATTTTCTGTCCGACGACTTTCCGTGCAAGAAGTAGAGGAAGATCGGCCTGACCAAGATGAACACCATCAGCCTCGAGAGCTAACGCTAAATCACATCGATCATTCACAATAAAAGTCATGCCCCTCTCTGCCGCCACACTTCGAAGAGCAAGGCCCGCTTCATATGCCTGTTTCATCGATCCAGTTTTATTGCGATATTGCACCAGCTTGACCCCTGCTTCGCCAGCCTGTTGCACGACCTCCAACAAGGAACATCGCGAGGCCCAGCTGTCATCCACAATGAGATAGAATCGAGAAAAAATAGCGGGGGAAAAAATCCGCGGAGTATGGACTGCGATCATGGGGCCTGTAAAGCAACAAGCCGGTCCAAAAATCGAGTAGACACGGGACCCTTCTGGAAATCAGGATGATCAAGAATCCGTCGATGGAGAGGAATGCTGGTTTTAATTCCTTCAATCACAAATTCATCCAACGCGCGTCTAGTACGAGCCATGGCTTCATCCCGATCTCGTCCAAAGGCAATAAGCTTCGCAATCATCGAGTCATAATACGGATGCACAATACCGGTTGTATCCATGGCCGTATCGACGCGTATCCCTGGTCCACCAGGGGGACAAAATTTTGTGATGGTACCGGGGCTCGGGGTAAATCGGTCCGGACATTCGGCATTGATTCGGCATTCGATGGCATGCCCGGTCAATTGAATATCTTTTTGTCGATAGGACAGTTCCTCCCCAGCGGCAATACGAATTTGCTCCTTAATCAGGTCGACTCCCGTCACCATTTCGGTGACCGGATGCTCAACTTGAATACGCGTGTTGACTTCCATAAAATAAAACTTTCCACTTTGATCCATGAGGAACTCCACGGTTCCGGCATTTCGATACTTCACGGATTTGATGGCTTCAACTGCAACCTGACCCATTTTGCGTCGTAACGTATCGTCCAACGCCGGAGAGGGGGATTCCTCTAACACCTTTTGATATCGACGCTGTATGGAACAATCTCGTTCATGAAAATGCACGACATGCCCATGGTTATCCGCCATAATCTGAAATTCGATGTGCCGTGGATCTTCAAAAAAACGTTCAAGATACACACCACCATGCCCAAATGCTGTTTGGGCTTCTAATTGAGCGGAATCGATCGCCTGGGCCAACTCTTCTTCATGCCAGACCACCCGCATTCCTCGCCCTCCGCCACCGGCTGAGGCTTTCACAATGACCGGAAACCCAAGCTTTTTGGCAATAGCGACAGAGGTTTTGGGATCGTCAATTTCACCATCGCTTCCGGGCAACACGGGGATTCCACGCTTCTTCATGTGGGCCCGAGCTTTTGATTTATCGCTGAGTAGGGCAATATGCTCAGAAGTAGGTCCAATAAAGGTAATCCCAATCGACTCGCATACCTCGGCAAAATGCGCATTTTCAGCTAAAAATCCGTACCCCGGGTGAATCGCATCCACTCCGGTAATTTCTGCAGCACTCAAGACATTCGGGATATTCCTATAGCTCAGTCCCCCTTCGGCAGGTCCGACACACACATGTTCGTCTGCGTAACGGACATGGAGTGATTGAGCATCAACATCTGAATGAATCGCGACGGTGCGAATACCCAACTCCCGGCACGCTCGATTCACCCGCAGAGCAATTTCTCCACGATTGGCAATAAGAATTTTTTTAAACACGTCGTATCCTTAAGATAAAAAGACTTCAGGAAGCCATCCTAATCATCAAGAGCAACGGTGACTCTCCAAATCACTATCAGGACAACCCAGTTCTCAAGATCCCGACAAGGGATCAATTAAATAGAGCGGCTGGCCGAACTCAACCGGAGTCGTACTTTCAACGAGAATTTTTACGACTTTGCCATCGGTTTCTGCCTCAATTTCATTCATCAGTTTCATGGCTTCGACAATGCAAAGCACCTGTCCTTTTTTGACGATATCACCTTCTTCGACATAGGGATCAGTATCAGGAGAGGGGGAACGATAAAAGGTCCCCACAATGGGCGAGGTCACAGTCAAGAAATGTGCGGGCTCGGCAGAGAGGATGGGGACCGGCCTCTCCAAGGGAGAACCAGCGTCCACGGTCTTTGATCCGTCCACCTGGTGGGAAGAAACAGCCGGCACATGATCTCGCCTAATGCGTATTCGCACACCTTTTTTTTCGAATTCCAACTCGGTCAGGTGGTGCCGGTTTAACACTTCGACAAGGTCTTCGATTTCTCTTCTGGATGAATCAGCCATAATCTCCTATTTCGTGTATTTCTGGAGGACAGGGATCCCGAATTACCGAACCCGTTCTACATAGGTGCGCGTCCTCGTATCAATTTTAATAACTTCTCCGGATACCAGGTAGAGAGGCACTTTCACAGAGGCCCCGGTCTCGACAACCGCCAACTTAGTCCCACCAGATGCCGTATCTCCGCGGATACCGGGGTCAGTTTCCACGACTTTCAACTCCATGAACACCGGCAACTCTACCCCGATCGGCTCATCATGATACAACAGAATTTTGACGACCGTATTTTCCTTGAGCAAATCGACATTTTCGCCCAATTGGCTTTTAAGATACGTAAACTGCTCAAAGCTACTGACATCCATGAACGCATATTCTTCGCCAGCGTTATAGAGAAATTGCATGTCGCATTCCTCCAGATTGGGCTCGTCGAATTTTTCTCCAGAACGAAAGGTACGATCAATGACATTCCCCGTTTTATAGCCCTTCAGTTTTGTTCGAACAAAGGCTGGGCCTTTACCAGGTTTTACATGTTGAAATTCCACAATATAATAGGGTTGCCCATCCAGCTCTAAGCGCGACCCATTTCGAAAATCTGCTGTCGTAATCACGGCATCTAACTCCTCATGAAAAAAACGTGAACAGAAAGGTTAACGGTGTGCCGGGATCGTCCGCTGAAGCGCATCAACCAGCGCCCTCAGTCCAAGCAGGTAACTTTGTGGTCCAAATCCAGAGATTTGCCCGAGCGAAACGGGGGCAAGGTAAGACCGCCGACGAAAACTTTCCCGGCGATGGATATTCGATAAATGGACTTCGACCATAGGAATTCCCACGCCCACAATCGCATCCCGAAGAGCAATACTGGTATGGGTATAGGCAGCAGGATTAAACACCAGCCCCTCAAATCGTGCCTTGGCCTCCTGAATCCAGGTAATCAATTCCCCTTCCACATTAGATTGCCGGCTTTCGACCGAAACGCCTAGCTCCTTTCCTAAGTTTTTC
>JACDDF010000177.1 GCA_013817135.1 Nitrospirales bacterium | reverse complement strand
GGGTGAAGGCACCATTTACGAACGGAATGGTCAGCGAAGGCCCCTGTAACTGACCGCGAAGGTGGGAGTGGCCGTTATCTTCTCCGGCGTTCCGCGTATTATGTTCCAAATGAGGATCAGCCGGTATGGTGCGGTTCCAAAAGTTTTTCGTATCGGCGCGAATGCCTGGCTCATCTTCGATGATCATGACCGAGGCCGTCGTATGTTGCACAAAGAGGGTCACCATTCCATTCTGCAAGCCGGAATCTCCGAGCAGGTGTTGAATCTGGTCTGTGAGATTCTCGATATTCGAATCTCCGGTCATGGAAATTTTCAGGTAGTGGGTGATGATGGACATGGGCATTCTTAGCACGAGACGGATTGTAAAAATTGTTGATCGGCGGGTGAAAGGGTCCCCCCGCGGGCCTGCCGTAAAATCGTCGTAAAACTGCCTTCCCTGGTGAGCCGGCAGATGAGATCCAAGACCTGTCGACTGACGATCCGCTGGGAGGTGAGTTGACGGAGATAGGTAAAGGCGGCGGCAAAACTTTCTTCTGCGCGCGCGTAATAATCTTTTCCGCGCCGGTGATTGCTATAGGCTTCCAGTTGTTCGCAGGCAACTAAAATTTCTGCGAGTTGGTGTGTCCAGGCGGCGGCGCGTTCGAGTTTTTCAGGATAATAGTAGTACAACATGATGCGTTCCATCCAGGGCGACCAGGGAATGTCTACTGTGGCGATGGCCGTTTTCACCGGACGGAGATATTGTTTGAGGCGTCGGGCAAATCCCAATCGCATATCGATGTGATCTTTGACCCCTGGGGTGAGCTTCAGGCCTCGGGCTTGTAGCGCGGCTCCATACTGTGCGATGAAGGCTTGAGATTCACGGCCATAGGGGGTCAGGGGATAGCGGGCGCGCCATTCCCGGGGCCGGGTCGGGATCTTCTGTTCCCTGGCCCACGACCAGATTTGGCCGAACAGGAGGGGGTCGAGCCCGGCTCGCCCCATATCGTGCAGCAGACAGGCGGCTTCAAATTGACGGAGTCGGGAGAGTGGATGTCCTAAGGCCGCCGCGACAGCCACACACATGCGTGCCGTGCGAAGTGCATGCGCTTTGTCATATCCGGGAATCATGCGATCAGGTCGGGTGGGATGCGGCCGGTCGTACCATTTCAGCAGCGAGACCACTTGCGTGCGGGTGAGAACGGTGTGGGTGGGTTTCAATGTTGGCCGGGAAACAACGGCTAGAATGGTACAATCCTTATGACGGAAAGTCTAAGGATTATGCAGTGTGTAACAGTGTGGCAGGATATCCCAGCCCTGGGGAGGTGTCAAGAAACCGATGGGGTTCTCAACATGGGACGGCTGGCTGATGACGGTCCACTATGATGCCGTCCTCCCCAGGCGGCCGGCCGGGTAAGAGGAAGGACTTCTGCCGTCTGTGTTTCCCTGCGGCAAATGAAGGAAGTCCGATCGGATTCATTCTTACATTTCCAACGGATTTCGGTATGATGCAGGAGTAATTTTCATGGTTCCCATTCCTCACATTACACACACAACGGTTCGGGTATCTGCTCATTCGAGGAGGGTCATGTAGTGCGATGGTCCGGCAAACAGATGTTCTGGTGGGGGGCACTCGCTGCCCTGATCCTGACGATTGCCTTGATCGTGCTTCCCTTGTTTTTAAATCCGGATTATTTGAAGACTCTGGCTCTGCAACAAATTCAACGCACGTTTGGTTCGCACGTGACGGTGGGCCATACCTCCTTCGCCTTATTTCCCTCTCCGCATTTTTTGGTTTCGGACATTGTGGTCCAGGAACAGCCTGAGTCGCATGCGGTGTTTCGTGCGAAATCCATGAGTTTGGATCTGGGAATCGGGCAGTTGCTCATGAAAAAAATTGTGGTTCGCGAATTTCTGGTGGAGTCTCCCGAAATTGAACTGCGGCGTGAGTCAGGGGGGGAATGGCGTTTTCTGAGCTATGCCAGCAACGATTCGCCCATTGCGTTCGCGGCGAAATTTCTGGTGCTGGGGAAATTTGAGGTGACGGACGGCAAAATTATCGTGATTGATGAGTCACCTCGTGAAATCGTTCGAGGGTTTGTCATTGAAGATGTGGCCTTCGTCTCCGAGACCAGTCATGAAGGGTCCTCCATTGCCTCAACCTTCGATTTGTCTGGAAAAATCCGGCAGACGGAAGAGTTGGCGCCTTTTCGCATCAAGGGGGAACTTGAAGCTCTTTGGGCGTCCGCGGTGCCTTCTGTTGTCGGCGAGCCGGTTGGTTTCGAGCAGATCACGTTCTCCGGGAAGGTGAAGGCCGATCACCTGGAGATCAAACAATTTGGGGAATACCTGCCTAACGGCCAATCGCTGATGAAGGTTCCCGGTACCCTGTCGGTCAAGTCTCAGGTCACCTGGGTCCAGAATGCGAAAACTTCCCGACTTTCTCTCTCTCATATTAAATTATCAAGCTCATTTATTGATCTGGATGGTTCGGCCAATACGGAAATGCTGGAAGACGGACATCATATGATGGGGTTCTCCATGCGGTCCTCCAATGTTGATCTCGCCATGGTTCGACAATATCTGCCCAGGACGTGGATTCCGGATGACCTGCTCCCCGTGTGGGAGAAAGGCGAGTGGGGAGGCGGACTGAACATTGCCGAAGCACGCCTCACCGGCTCCACGCGTGAGGATGTGAGGACTTCCGTCACCGGCACGTTTCGTTTAACCGATGGCTATCTCCGTATTCCTGATTGGCCCACCACCAACCAAATTCAAGGGACGGTGGTTGTGGAACCCGATCGTCTTCAATTGTCCGAGGTGCACGGTATCTATGATGGTATTCCGGTTGAGGTGACGGAAGGCGTCTTCTTGTTAAAAGAGTCAGGCCCGTGGGGGAATGTGGGCATTCAAGGGCCTGTACCTGCGGAGAAGGTTCGCCAATTCGTGACCCGGTTGGGAGCGCCATCCGACTTTGGTCTGTTGAGTTCATGGAAGGTCTCAGATGGCAGTGGCCTGCTTCGTCTCCGGTTTACCGGGAATCTTTTGGAAACTCCCGGACTGATCTTCCAGTCTGGTGAATTTAAACCTGAGGGTCTGGTGATTCAGATTCCGGGTCTTCCCCATCCTTTGACTGAAGGCCACGGTACCATCACCTTTTCCCGGGAGAGTACGGTGTTACAAGGCATACAGGGAAATGTGGGTGCCTTCCCGTTGGCGTTGAATGGGACCATCACCCATCAGGGCGTCTCCCGGTTTGATCCGCTCACCATTCAGGGCGGGTTTGCCGGTGAGGAACTGTTGCCGGTTTCCCTGACACAGGCGACATCACCAGGGATGCAAATGACAGGTCCGCTTAACGCCTCGGTCACTCTCACGGGGCCGACCGGTCATCCCAAACTGAAAGGGTGGATTGATGGGCGAGACGCCCTCTTTGCTTTGCCCTCTCTTTTACAGAAACATGCCGGTCAGGATGGACGCCTTGAGTTTGAGGGACAGTTCCATCCCGGAAGCCGTGTTCATTTTGAACGGGTGGAACTGATCATGCTCCCCCTTCGTCTTCGGGGACAGGGGACCATACGGTATCGCCCGAAGGTCACATGGGAGGCCCGGTTTGATTCGGGACCGGTGTATTTAGGTGTGCTGCCGGAAGGCATCCGTGTCTTGGGCGATATCATCCAGTCAGGAATTCTAGAGGTCCAACTGAAAGGCAGCGGACGCGGAACCGATTGGACCCAGTGGAAGACCAAAGGTTGGGTGGCCTTGACCGAAGGGGTAGTGGCTCTTCGCGGGATGGCCGATCCCATTTCGAATCTGTTTGTTCGACTGAAAGTGGATGAGGATCTGCTTGATCTGAAACGCATGGAGTTTCGCCTGAAAAATAGTGAAGCCGTCATCACCGGATTTATGAAAAACTGGAAGACCACACCGATCGCCAGTGTCATGTTTGACTCGCCTCAATTCGATATTGATTTACTGATTCCTAAAGAAGGACGATCGGCCATCCGGGATGGGATCGAGTGGTTAGCGGCGCATGGATCGCTGGAGGGTTCTGTGCATATCGAACGTCCGACCTATAAGACCCTCTCCGGAAAAAAATTATCGGGCGTGCTGAGGATTCATGACAACCTGGTTTCGGTGGATAAAGTGCAATCGATGGTGGCGGAACATGGCACCGTCGGGGGGCGGTTCTTTGTTCATCTTCCTGAAGGTCGACCGGCCGCCATGCGCGCGTCATTTCAGGCGAAGGATTTGCCTTTTGAGGACGTCTTAAGTCTCTTTGGCGAGGAACGTCGATTGATTACCGGAAACATGGCTGTGCGAGGCATGCTCCAAGGCCATGGGCGGGATAACCGGGGCATCATTCCCACTCTCAACGGAAGTGTGAAGGTTTCTCTCGGCGAAGGCTATATCCGTAAAGGCACTATTTTCCCGCGCATTCTGGCGCTCTTAAATTTACCGCATGTCCTCAGGGGAAAAGTTGATCTTGAAGAGAATGGGTTTCCGTTTACGACCGTGACCAGCAAACTTACCGTGGAAGACGGTGTGTTTTCCACCAAAGATTTGTTGATACAGAGTCCAATCATGAAAGTCTCTGCGGCAGGCATGTATGACTTGAAAAGTGATCGGCTTGAAGGAATTTCCGCCGTCAGCCCCTTTGGGGCCTATTCGGATCTCTTGAAAGACATTCCTCTCTTTGGACGAATTTTTTCCGGAGATCGGAAAGGCATCGCCACAGCCATGTTTTCGATTGCGGGACCGTTGGGTGAGCCGGAGGTCGAGTATCTCCCCATGGAATCCGTGAAAACCGGGTTGACCGGTTTGGCCCAGTTGGCGTTTGATGTTTTGAAAAATACGTTGACCCTGCCCTATGATTTATTGAATGGTTCTAAGGAGAATGCGGGTTCCGCTCCACCGGAGTCTGAACGATCTGGCGTGCCCGGTCCCTTATAAGCCTCTCGTCTTTCCCGACGGATGCTTCGGGATGATCATTCAGAAAAGGGGGTGAGGGCAGTGAACCCATTGAGTCGGCCGGAACCTATCGATTGAAAGGAAGCCAGGATGATTCCAACGGTTGAATGGAAAAATAATCATGTCGTGATTCTGGATCAACGTGCGCTCCCCGGAGAAGTGCGATTTCTTGAGTGTGGGACCTATCAGGATGTGGCTGAAGCGATTCGGAATTTGAGCGTACGTGGTGCGCCTGCCATTGGAGTGACGGCGGCTTTAGGCATCGCCTTAGGGGCTCGGCAATGTGTGGAGACTCACCTTGAGGGGTTTTCCGTCTTTATGGAAGAGGTCTGTCGCACGCTGGCCGCGACGCGTCCTACCGCCGTGAATTTATTCTGGGCCGTTGACCGGATGAAACGCGTGATGACGGATGTGTCCACTTCACCTGTTCAAGAAATCCAAAAACGATTACAGGAAGAAGCCGTGGCTATTTTGGAGGAGGATCTTCGGGTGAACCGGGCCATTGGCACGTTTGGCGCCGCGATCATTCGTGATGGAGATCATATCCTCACGCATTGTAACGCCGGAGCCCTGGCGACGGCAGGCTATGGAACGGCATTGGGAGTGGTCAGGGCGGCCTGGGAGCAGGGGAAAAATATTCGGGTCTTTGCCGATGAGACCCGACCCGTTCTCCAGGGTGCACGCCTGACGGCCTGGGAGCTTCAGCAGGATGGTATTCCCGTGACGTTGATTACCGATAACGCGGCGGGGGCACTGATGCGACAGGGCCGGATCCACTGTTGCGTCGTGGGGGCTGACCGGATAGCGGCCAATGGCGATG
>JACDDF010000176.1 GCA_013817135.1 Nitrospirales bacterium | reverse complement strand
ACTTCCCGCCAACTCTGAGTGAAGAAATGGGGTCTGGCATGAGTATTGATTCACTAACGGAGGATATGAATAAATTGGAGAAAAACGCATGGAAAGGAAATATTGAAGTTTGTACATCTTTCTTCTAAAATTTGTGAACAAGATTTGGTTTGAAATTCGTATCACTATTACTTCAATTTTCGAAACCAAAAGGGGTTTTTCGACCTCTTCTTCGGCGGATACGCTTGGATTTTTTTATTAAACTTTTTCTACGTCACTCTGACAGAGGATTTCCCTTTTCAGGCCAGAATATATTCTCGGAAAGTTTTCATGGAGTGGTTTGGTTACCCAACATATTTGTGAGCGTAGGAATGCTCCTCACTATGGGACTTGGTATTTATTATCTTTACCGGGCCGGAAGAGTTATATACAAAGGATTAAACTCTCGTGGGACAATCCCTACCCATTACCAATCACTTCGGGAAGTCGAGACGTATCTCAGTTCATGGAAAGGGAAAAACGTGTGGGAATTGATTGCTCAAATTGGGGAGCCAGAAAGAAAATTACCCACTGGTCAGCTTCACTATCTTATGTTTGGAGTAATTTAGAGTGGAGCGGATCAGTCGCAAAACTAAGTTCGCTTGTGTTTTTTTCTGATAAATTTGGAACGCTGGATTACTATCTATGCACCTGTAACGATCTGGGGTCTTGCGACCAAACGGGATTCGAAGAAAGTCTCAGAAGACATGAAATCGAGAGGGGACATGCCGCGATGAGTTCATTAATAAAATAAACAACTTCCCACATTCATGCCCATAGGGCCAGCTCGGAAAGCCAATCGCCGCTTCTTGCAGGAGGGCTGGGCACGGGCATCAAGCACACTACTACGAGGCCGTGGACCAACGCTTCTTGGGGAACGAGCGGTTCCTCGCACAGATCCAGGAGAAAGCGGAGGCGAAACACGAGGTGACGGTGAAAGGCCCCAGAATCCATTTTAGCCTCCTCCTTCAGGCGGTGGCGACCGTCACAGGCCATTCCCCCGACCTGTTAGTTCAAGCAGGGCGGCATCGTGACTGGGTGGCGGCGCGCGCGTTGCTCGTGTATGCAGGGCGGGAGTGGAGCGGCCTGCGCGTCAAGGAGTTGGGCGACGCCTGCACCGCGACCCCTCGATGATCAGCCGTCTATATGCGCACTATGTGGCGGTGCCGACGCGTTCATGGGAAAAGCGGGATCGCATGATCTTGAAGCCATAAATCAATACTCATGCCTGACCCTTATCTTTGTTCCCCCACGCGGTTGCGGAGGTGGCCCCGACAACTGTACATCCCATAGCGCTTGCGGCGACGCCGCTGACACCGCAAATGGCGGTAGAGGGTTCCCTGAGAGCGTTTGTCTTGGAGGACATGTTGGTAAATCCATTCATCACTGACCGGGTGGCGCTGATTCGTCCGTAACCAGCCACTGATCCGCTCTGGACTCCACTGTTTCTGCAACAGATGGTGGATGTTCTGCCAGGTTTGCGCAGAAATACGCCATCGAGCTTTCATGCGGCGTCGGCTCCAGGGTGAACCGGTGAGCTTGCTGAGGGCGATAGCCCCGAAATCCCTGATTTTTATCTTACATTCATCTGTATCTTAGTATTGTTCAGGGAGGGTTCCGGGCCCGTAATACGCAACCATCGCAGCATTTCAGGTTGTAAACCCGCCAATTCGAGGATTTCTAAGGGATAAGTCCCAAGATCTTCTTCCCCAGGTTTTCCCAAAACGAACACGACTCCCGTCCATTCGCTACGGAAGCGTTCAAGGCTCAGACGGAGGTTACCTCGAGCCGGATCGGCCACAAATGCGCGATCATTGACAATGCCACGCAGCACGGCAAAATGTTTGTAGCCCATGGGTTCGAGGTGAACAATAACGGGCGCCTTCAGCTGTTTGACCTGCTCAAGCGAGAAACGGAAGCCTGCGGCTTGATACCCTTTCTGCAAAGCAACCTGCTTGAGATCCAGCAGAGAAAAACCACTGGCTTGTTTTTTCAGCCATTCTTCTTCCTGGGGATACTGTGTTTTCAGGATGTGCAAGAGCTCTTCTTCAGACGTCTGGTCTCCAAAATAATAACGCAACAAGGTCGCCAACGCTGCCGAACCACACGAGTAATCAAGCTCCTGCTTCACCACGGCCTGGTCACGGAGTTCTTTCAATGTATGCCGAATAGGAGCAGGACCGAGCTCATAGCCGTAAATACTCTTTACCCCCTCTCTCTCCCATGGGCCACACCCAGCTAAAACAGCGAGTAAGGGAATTAGAGTCATTGAAACAGGGGTATAGTTCATGACATCCTGCCGGCACCAGAGCTCTTAAAACCGATAGGGAAAGCGAATTCCCACAAACGTATCAAAGGCATCATCAGTCAGCCCAACGCCGACCACGGGTTCGACAAACAACTGTTTCGTGACGAGCACCGTGGTGCTTAAAACGAGTGTGAGTAGTTCCAGGTTTGAATTCCGCTGCTTACGCCCATCAATTTTACTCGATCCGACAACGGCTCCATTGACCGCCAGATTAAAACTCACCCGGTCATTCAAGGAAAACCCCATTCCCACACGATATTGGATAATATCTCCTGGATTGCGGGTTACCCGAACTGGTGTAAGCTCTATGTCTGAGAGGTCATCCTCCGCGGCCAAAGTCCATGTATAACCCACCCGCCCAAAAAGCACCACAGGATCAATGGTTTTGACGAAAGTAATCCCTGTTCCAATACTCCAATTTCCGGTTCCTCTAAGATTATCTCCACCTGTATCTGATATTGCGTTGATGTCAAGAATAACATCCGGGATTCCACCTCGTTCGCCAATGAGCTGATACCGTAAGGCGGCACTCACATCACCGATTCCCGTTTCTTTTCGATCAATTGCTAGTGTTCCAATATTAAGCTGCTGCCGTGCATGGACAAACACGGGCACGATCAGATCAATTTCCAGACCGTCCCATAATCCATAGCGGCCGATAAGGGTCAGTTCCGTAGTGCGACTCTGTACCTGGCCTGCCACCAAAGTTCCTGCGTTTCCAGTCGCGAACACCGTAGCCTCATCCGTGTTGTAAAAGGTATTGATCTCCCCGAGGAATTCGCCCTTCCGGATGAAGACCTTTTCTTGCCTTAAAAACAGGTCCCGCAAGCGAGCGGCCTCTTCAGCCTCTTGGCGGCGATCCTCTTGCTCAGGCTTCTCAGAAGCCTCTTCTCGTGTCACCTCCGCCCAGGATGGCGATATTAGGAATTCCATTGAGAAAATCAAAATAATTGGAAAAAGAATTTTCATGTATGTCGGTTTTTGAATAAAAATATTGGATTTTCCGTTAGGTGTAAGTTCAAAGCAGTTGGATTTCGGGAAGGATTAGTTTAATAGGCAATGAGTTTGTAGCCATAGCCTCAAATAAAAAAGAATTGAGAACCCAAAAAGAGCTAGGGTTTTTTTACCCCTAGATCTTTCTAAAAGCGAGGCTGGTGTTCGAAATTGTTTAGCACAAGGTACAAAATACTTGTATTAACATCACTATCAATACATTATGGGCAGAAGTTACAGAGAACATTCACGGCTGTCACCCTTACATCTACACTCGGATGATTCAAACGCTGCCGCATCAATGACAAAGACGGAGCAGGAGAGGCGGTAAAGTTCCGCCTCTCCTGCTTTGAGCCGAAGTGAACGGTCTGTGGTGTTGGTGGAGGTTGATGTTACCGCTGTATTCCTGCTGAGAGGATCTGGACGTTAACATCCTGAATGGTGATGTCTCGAATGACTCTTACGTCGCCTACTCGCAATTGCGCTCCTACATTGACAAGGCCCCTCTGTGCTATCAATTGCGGTGGCGCTTGACCTTCGATCGCTGCCAATTCACTATCGTTCATTGGAGCCGAAGGGCTGAACCCCTCCAAGGCCCTAAAGTTAGTCTGAGTCTCTGCTTCCATCGCGAAAGCTGGGGCCACTGACATCATTATCGCACTGATTCCAACTGCCATAATAGTCTTGTTCATAACTTTCTCCTTTTGTAGTGAATTTCCCAGACCGTTACTCCGACTGCTTTACTCGTAACCGATTCCCGCTTGCAACCAAGGTTAGATAACCCTGACCATCTACTGCCTTCAATTCGTGATCCGAAAGTGGAGTGAGCTCCTGCGATTGCATATCTGAAAGACCACTCTAGGCCTGGAATGGCACGGGCGCATAGCTTATATTCTCAGCGGCCAATGCTGGAACTACACAGAATAAACTGAAAACGGAAATTAGGATTGATGTCCTTTTCCTTAAAAAATCCTCCTTATATTGGTTTATTCTATTCCTGGGACACCACCCTCACTCGTATCCGTAACCATAGGGTAAGAGATGCAGATGGTCAACTGGCAAAAACCCTTGAGTTTAACAAAGGGTGGGTTTTTGAAGAATAGCAATCAAATAATTATACTGTCTAAACATTAAGAAGAAATTACCATGAGGAGTGGCATGCCATCCCTTTCACACCTCGTATGATCCTCTACGAGTCGCATTAGCCTATACACCAGACAGTGCCTGGCGTACCGCGCGTACAGGGGAAAATGGGGTCAGCCATGAGTATTGATTTATGTATGCGGTTTTTAATTACACATGAGGCCCCCCACCATTCTCGCCACCTGGCTTGGCCGATGCGTCTTCATTTTTTCGGGGGCATTTACCATGTCACAAGTGGGGAAATACTCGGCAGACATCCTCCGCGATGATCAAGGCTGTACGCACTTTATCGCCGAGCTCGGCCGCCGTTTGAAGCAGGCCGAGTCGGCTGACGGGTGATGCCAACACCTGCCCCTCAGGACCCTTATTAGGCGTATTAGGTGTCTTCGCTTGTTAGAGGCCTCCACCGGGCCTGAATCGTGTCGGCCGAAAGGTCGGCCCCACAGTCCCACTCAACATAATACCCCCGTTGTGAATATTTTCGAATGTGTTTCGATCTTTCAACGGAGCGAACGCTTCTGATTCCAGATATGGTGTGATGTCAAACAGACCGGCTTGTCCATCATCAACCTCGATGTAAAGTAGGTGGTCGTCTATTGGAACAATTTCTGTGATTTCCATTGATCAAGCCCTCGAATAGGAAAAGTTTTCTTGCCAATCACTGCAAGCTCCCAATCGCCCAGTAGATCCTCCTGGTGTATTTCAATCCATGCTACGACTAACTTGTATTTTTGGCGGAAGCTCTCCAGCCAACACCATCGATATTAATGATGGCGACAAGACTGCGGTGGCCACGAAAGCAGGGCCACGTTCCATTTTCCCCTGCTTCGGATCTCATTTGAACACCCAAAACGGATTTCCCTAAACCCTTGCTTCTTCCCGGACCGAAGACACCGAACGAACTTTAATTTTTCCCCGTTCTACCTGTGCAAGTTCATACGCTTGCTGAAGCGCCAACCAACTTTGCGCTGTTCCGCCAAAAGCTTTTTCCAACCGCACGGCCATTTCCGGTGAAACCCCAGCCTGCCCATTTATAATCCTCGACAGCATATGCCGGGTAATCCCTAAAATTTTTGCGCCATCCGTAACCGTCAATCCGAGGGCTTCCAGACAGTCCCTCCTGATCGAGCGACCCGGATGAGGTGGATGATTCAGTCCCATAACATACTCCTTTCTAGCAGGGTGTTGAAAAAGTCCGCCAGCGGCGTTCTCGGCTCTTTGTCGTGCTCACGTACTCACACTCCTACGCTGCGCCGGCCAAAGTGCCTGCGGCCTTGCTGGACGGGCCATTTTGAACACCCTACCATC
>JACDDF010000175.1 GCA_013817135.1 Nitrospirales bacterium | reverse complement strand
GCCACGCACAATGGGAACTCTTTCGCACTTTATCTTCATGTTGCCGTTTCACGCTGCAGGAGCGTACCAAAGAAAGATGACCCCGTAGCAAGCTAACGGGGAATTTTCAAGTTCAAAATAACTCCTCAATTATTGACGAAGCCACTCATAGCCACTCACTCTAAGATAGTTTTTGTTCCTCCCTTCGAAGGGAATCTCTCTTATAGGAATATTTTGGGTCACGAAGGTTCTCTGACATGGAAGGTCGAGAAAACAGTAGGCAAGGATGCAAATCAGACGGCATACGACAGATTCTCGATCAGCTCTCAGAAAGATGAAGAAACACCTGGGGATCGGTTCATGTCAGACTTTTTGGGGATAGCGCCATCAAATAAAGAGTCAGGACCCGAATACTACGGCTTTTCAGAGTGATTGCTGCTAATAGGAAATAACTAACACGATTTCAATTTCAAACATCAATCCCAGCGAATCCACAGGCTAATACATGATGAATAAGATATGGCTGATTTTGATAATGGGCATCGCGATAGCAGGATGCGCTAAAACCGAACAAGCGAGAGAAGTAGAAACTTCAGGGTTTATTGAAGATTATTCAATGCTACGTCCAGGGAAAGATGGAGAAGCGCTTCTCATATACAAAAATCCACAAGCTGATTTTTCAATTTATCAGTCCGTATATGTGGACCCGGTCATCGTGTGGCTTTCCAAGGAATCTACTCTTTCCCAGGAAGAATTAAAAAAACTGGCGGAGGATCTTCACTCAAAAGTCATCTGGAAAATTAAAGAGAGTTTTCTGGTCGTGCCCAAACTCATTCCTGATGCGTTGCGAATTGAACTGGCCCTGACGGAGGCCGAACCCTCCGACGTCGGAATGGATATCGCCTCGACGCTTCTTCCACCCGTGGGTATGGTGTCAGGCGCTCAAGAACTGGCGACCGGAACTTGGGCCTTTGTGGGAAGGGCCAGTATAGAAGCAAAAGTGACCGATGGAAACACGGGTACCTTGCTGATGGCAGCTGCCGATCGCCGAGCCGGTGGCAGATCCCTGGATGGTTCAATGGATTCGTGGGATGATGTCCACCAGGCTTTTGAGTACTGGGCGAATAAATTATCTCAACGGCTCAATGAATGGCGCCAGACAGCGAAGCCGGCAAAGCTACCTTCTTAACGCAGGTGCACAGATCATTGTGAATGGAGCCGAGGATAAATGGTGGTCGTGGAAGACCTATTTGAATTTCCTCGGTTAGACCAGATCAAGGAATCACATACGTGAACCACGCGCCAAACTGCTGGCTGAGAGCTCCACACGGAAGGCATTCAATGCCGCTCGAAGGCGAATGTTCAGACATTAGCAAAAATGCTCGAATGAGTCAGAAACTGTCGGTTGCCGATATCGCCAGGACGACGGGATTGCCCAGCGGAGACATTACTGCGCTGGAGCGCCAGGGTCGCCCGAGTGATCGCACCGAAGTGCGGGCTTCGGCCAAGGTATTGGACTCGTCCTGGGCCGTTGGAGCAGATTACCTTTAAGCAATCAGAGCCGGCGGTTGCGTTCCCGGTCATCCTGGTGGAAACTGCCATGGGGTCGATCAACGGATATGGTGTGCAGCGCTATGTGGTGGACCACGGAGGGGAGGCCCTTC
This sequence comes from Nitrospirales bacterium, assembly GCA_013817135.1. GTDB lineage: Bacteria > Nitrospirota > Nitrospiria > Nitrospirales > UBA8639 > Nitrospira_E. Next base: position 4,131 of record JACDDF010000175.1, on the reverse strand, counting down.
TCGTCAACACAGTATATAATTCCTCTCAATTAGGCTTCTGACTGTATGCGACACGAACACTGGGCGGGTTTAGATGTATGTATTACAGGTGGTGTGGATCGCCAAGGAAGCGGCGAGGGTCCACTTGTGGTTCTCTTGCATGGATTCGGAGCACCAGGGGATGATTTAGTCGCCTTATGGCGCTATCTCAATGTCCCGGATGAAGTCCGTTTCCTCTTTCCTGCCGCTCCACTCCAATTGGGCATGGGCTTTGGGGACGCCCGGGCTTGGTGGATGCTGGACATGGAACGCCTCACACAAGCCAGGGCTCAAGGGCAGTGGGATGCGTTGTCACAAGAAATTCCTCGTGGGTTGCCCCAAGCCCGCACCCAAATGCAGGATGTCCTCTCTCTAGCCACCGAAACCTTATCCGTACCATCACCATCGCTGATTCTTGGTGGGTTTTCCCAAGGAGCCATGCTGGCGACCGATCTGGCTCTCCATTCAGAAATTCCCTTGGCAGGCTTGGCCCTGCTATCGGGCACCCTCATTGCCAAGCAGGAATGGCTCACTCGCCTGCCCAACCGCCACGGTCTCCCGGTGTTTCAAAGCCATGGCAGCGACGATCCTATTTTAGCGTTTGCCATGGCTCAGCAACTTCGTGAACATATTCAAACAGCCGGGTTACCCATCAGTTGGGTAGAATTCCGCGGAGGTCATGAAATTCCCATACAAGTGTTGAAGGGCCTCGAAGCCTTTCTGCAATCAAGCCTCTATCCTTCCCCGCTTTAATAAAAATACATAAATGAAGTAAAAAGTTATGAGGCAGGCGGCAAAACAAGGATTCCCTGCTCCCGCCGGTCCTCATCTTCCTCCTTCCTCCTCTGCTTTTTTGTTCCTGACACCTCACGGCTTACTTCACTTCGGATCACGGTCTCTTCTACCCAGTACGGACAGGGCAAAACATCGGAACCCCCTAGGAACCATCTATTCTGAGAAGATTCCAGAACCGCATTGCGTAGAAAATTCTCTCTCCGGTATAGTGGGGTCTGAACATTCCACCATTTTTCACCAGGATTAAACTTTTTCTATGATGACATTTGAAGAGTTGAGCACTCAACTTCAGCAAGCCTTAGGCGATGCCGAAGTCTCGGTCCTTGATCGAACAGGTACCATGGACCATTTTACTGTCAAAGTCATTTCCAATGCCTTTGAAGGAAAGAATTTATTGGACCGTCATCGAATGATTTACCAAGCTCTCGACGCGCCCATGAAAGACGGACGCATTCATGCCCTAGAAATTCAGGCGAAAACCCGCAATGAAGCCCAAGGAGGATAAGCCAATGAGTACGCCCATTGAAGACGAAATTAACAAAGAAATCGCCCAACACAAAATTCTCATTTACGGGAAAGGCACGAAGACTGCCCCTCAGTGCGGATTTACGGTGGAGACCATGGAGTTTTTTAACAAATTCGGCTACCCCTATGAATTGATCAACGCCTTGCCAAGCCCTGAAAAACGGGAGGCCCTTTCAAAAATGACCAACTGGCCGACTTTGCCAAAAGTCTTCATAAATGGCCAGTTTTATGGTGATACGGATGTCTTGGGTCCGATGGAAGAAAAAGGGGAATTGCAGCCACTGTTAAAGGCAGCCTTTCCCGATCAAGCTAAATAAGAATTGAGCCAAAAGGCCCCCGGTCCCGCAAGGCCCACCTCAATGAAGGGTGGGCCTTGTTGCTTGTCCCGGACCTTACCTCCGTCGGAACATTCCCCCATCAAGCCCAGACTTTTCCCATGGTCGATCACGCAACTTCACATACACACCCCAGAATTTTCATTACATTGATGCCTTAGGACATTGTTGCTTCTGCCTGACTTAGGGGTTGAAGCGTCGCAGGGCTATCATTCATCTCTAAGGCATCCGATCTTCTCTTAGGCATATGAATTCTCTTGATGGCCGTTACTAGGAGCCTGTCGGACTTTAGGGGATCGAGAGCGAAAAAGCGGCTGAGCGAGGCCAGATTTTGACGATTTCGCCGGCCCATAGTGGGACTATGGTCCAAAAAAGCGGCGAAATATGGACCGCTTAGAGGATTTTGCAGCCGATTCATCCTGAGACCGACAGGCTCCTAGCTTATTCTGCGATGTTTTTCTCAATTTGCTCCTCACTTCACGCGTTATCCCTTAAGCATGTTGCCTATTGTCCGATATGTTCAATCTGGAACCACTGAGGAAATGAGCAATCATGAGATTTCCTATCTCAATACCGAGGGCAGAAGCCAAAGTAACCTCAAGAGGGCGAAGGACCTCCTCGGTGGCGTTCATTCTCAGTATGATTATCGGTCTAGGAATATTGACGTGGTCCTCCGCCCTGGGAAGTCATTTGACCCTACCGGGCTCCCAAGACTTGAGTCATGGAGATGAATCTGACCCTCAGCCTTTCACCCGCCAATTGGAAAAGATTAACAATTATATCTCTCCTCACTCTCAGCCTAATCTGGATAGCAAAATCTCTCCAAAGATTACCCACTCGACTCTACCCACCAATCCCCCTCACCAGCCGGACACAAAACTCAATCATGCAGGTCCTCAGAGACCCCATTCCACTCCCTTAAAAAAACCTAGACACATCGCAATCCTGCTTCACAACAATGACCCACAAGACCAGACGAATTTGGGATGGCGGTCATTACTACACGGGCACCCGGAAGACGCGATAGCTGCTTATCAAGAATCCCTCAGGATCCATCCCAATTCCGCCGAGGCGTATGTCGGAATGGGCATCGCGCTTAAAAGTCTGGGCTTTATTGAAGATGCCAAAAACGCCATTCACCACGCTCTTGAAATCGACCCTCATCTCTCTTCCGCGCTCGTTCATCTGGGATACCTCTATGCGGATGGCCAGATCGGACCTTCAGATCCCAAGGCCGCCCACCGGCTTTTCAATCAAGCGTCTCAACTCGGGGATCCATTTGCCAGCATCGCACTCCTAGACCTGCAATCCCGCTCACGTCCGCAATCCTAATTTCTGGGGAACGCCTGGGCTTAAGAATGCCAGACCATATGCCGATGGATTTTTTATGGACCTGTAATCAATACCATTTTCCATATTCAGCCTGAAACAAGGCCAAACGAAGCACCCTTCGTAAAGGAGAACTGACAGATGCCAAGAAAACTTTTTCGGCCACTTCATCATTCCCAGGGGTTTACCTTGGTGGAAATGATCGGGGTATTGGCCATCATCGCCATACTGATTGCCTTGTTATTACCAAAGGTTTTCACCCTGATTGCGTCGTCTAAGGCAAGTGCCCTGGCTGCCGCCGTGAGAACGTATGAGACCGCCGTCACAAAGTATTATGGAGACATCGGAACCATCTGGCCTCTCAATGCGGGGGGAACTCCAGCACAAGAGACCGGAGGAAATAGCACCACGATCACCTCTCTTGGAGCTCGTCTAACGCTCGACGCCTCCGATCCATTAAATACCGGAACCAATCAATGGAGCCGATTCCGAGGGCCCTATCTGGAAAAATTCAATACCAATACACCTCCGGGACTGGGAACGACCATGTATATTCCAGCGCAAGGGGCAATCGCACTCGGAACAGCGACCACTGCGACAAATGTGGGATGGGACTTGAAGGGCGATGATGGAAACAGCGATCTTCCCACTGGAGCTCGAGTGGCCTACCTCAGGGTCGATGGAGTTTCGGATAACGAATTCAATGAAATCGATGGCATCATCGATTCCGGTGTCGGATCAAACTTAGCCGAACGCCAACTACGCGGACGGGTGAAATACGCGGCGGCCAATGATCGCCTGTATATTTATCTCATGCATCAATAATCAATCCCCTCGTTCATTGGGGGAAGAGTGAGGAAATGCCAACAATGGCTGTACTCCTCCCGCCATTGCGTTCCTCACAGGACAACACCCATTTCCTTGCGCCCATAAATATCTCCTAGCGGCCTGGCCCATGCCAACCACACCCACATCTACCACAGCCGCACGGCCTCTCCTCGGAACGTCTCTCCTTCAAGACGGCTGGATCACTCAAGAGCAATTGGATCTGGCGGTCCGAGAGACAAAGAGAAAAGGCGTGATGCTCGGCCAAACGCTCATTGGCCTGGGGTTCCTCACCGAAAAAGTC
>JACDDF010000174.1:3186-5794 GCA_013817135.1 Nitrospirales bacterium | reverse complement strand
GAGAATCCGTCGAGGGGAATGGATTCAGAGTCACAGGATGGCAAGAGGATTCCTGTGGCTTCGATGGTGGAGAGTATCGTGGGATGCAAGTGGTCCATTCACATACTCCAGCTTTGCGCGGAGGGACATAACCGCCCAGGTATGGTGCTCCGGGCATGTCCAGGTTTGTCGGCGAAAGTCATGAATGAGCGATGGCGAAAGATGATCCGGTTCGGCATCATGCGGCGGACCGTATTTGGCATAAAGCCTCCGGTTGAAGTGGAGTATCAACTGACCCCATTCGGCCGTCGATTTTTAAAGATTCTTGACGAAGTCCGTCGGCTGCAAGAGGCGGTAGACGATGGAGTCATCTCCAAAACCAACCAATCCCGAAAGAAAGTGCAATCGGGTGGGGGAGTTACGAGTCTCAAAAAGGCGCGGCAACCTTCCGCGTCTGCTGCACATAAAAAATCCTAGTGAAGGTTTCATGAATGGCTTCCTCAACGTTGGGTAACGGGACGAATACTTAGGAATCCATTCGTGGGTGAAGGAAGGTGAAGCAATACTCAGCTCAACTTCTGACTCATTTTTTTTCGGATCATTTAGAATTATTGGTTCTGGCTTTACAGCTTTACGATGTGTATCGGGAATCCATTTTAGGGTTTTCCAGCAAAAAAGTGCTGGCAGATGAACGCATCGCATTTGTGTACCAAACTCTCGTGTCTACGTGATTTTCTGAGGTGCCGGGTTTCGCCCCGGCAGGCGAGGTCTCCTTCGGCCGGGCTCAGGACAGGCTTTTTGTTTCGGCAAAAGGACCCAAAACCAATGACGCCCCGTCCGGCTTGATCGGATGGGTCGGACGCAGGCCACCGAAGGGCGGACCAACTCGTTGCACTCAGACAAGGTCCGCCAGGAGAAAAGAGCGTCCGACCCTTGAGCCGGACGGCAGGCGTCGGATAATGGGTAGAGGGAGTTTGAGGGGCTTGGGGAATTCCAAGTTATATTGGAGTATGTGCTCTGAGTGGTCCCGAGCGTCCCCCCTTTGTTCAGTGATTGTGGATTTGCTAGGCAGGAATGAACGCTTGGGATTGTATTTTGAATCACTTGCGGGTATATTCCCCGCCGCTTGCGGCGTAAACTACTCGCGTGAGCGAGTATATTCATAGGAAAATATGGCAAGCAACAAGAGGATGCGTACCAAAAGTTATACACAAATCACCAGTTTGCACTCTTCATAATACCCCGTCCGCTTGCGGCGAGGATCCTTTATTTGTTGGACTAAGCCGTCTTGTTGACCCTTTTGCCGGCATGTAACACGGTGAACCCAATGACTGTCTCTCCTTCATAGCGGATAATAATGTCCTCATCAGTCATTTCGCTGTTGGTGGCATAACTTGGTTTTTTGAAATTGACATACAGCGTATCCGCCTCCGTATCGTAGGAAAGCCACACTGCATGTTGCGGTGAGCGGTTCACTGCAGGGATCAGTCTTAAATACTCCTGAAAATCTGCTATGGCCATATCTGCCTCCTTTTCGCGAGTGATCGAGCCTTGTTGGTTACGAATGCGGTAATACTGAATTCATCTTTTGCCTGTTCCCGATATATCACAACCAGGTGTTTTTGAGTTTTCATTTCCCGAATGGCAATCAGCTCTCCTTCTCCGCCTATAAAAATTCGCTCAGGGTTGAAAACTGTTTCAAGAACATCGGAACGTAATCCGGCTAGTTCGCAATGCTCTTCAGTAATATGTGCCCAACGTTCATCTGTCAGCCTTATGGAAACACCGTTCTTGGACAAAATTTGATCAATCATATCAGAGGGAAAACCTGTCATTCGTCATGATGGCTGAAATCCCTAGAGTTATGGCTTTTGCATAAGATCTTTGGCAGATTAGGTCGGGCGGTAATTTCATACCGTGATAACTTCTTCTCGCGCGTGGTGGAGGCGAATTATTTTTGGGGATTTGCCCTCGTCAAAATGGCACTTGACGGCGTCACGAACCTTTGCGTGCATTTCGGCCATATTGTCCGCTTTGGTAAAGATTGATTCTCCTAACGCCCGTGCAGTTACTCCTCCTTCGGGTGCATCTTCCACCAAAAATATAATTTCTGACATGGAGACTCCTTTTGGGTACGGTCATAGGGTTGTGTGATGGGTGTTTATGCTATCCGACCTTGTATGGAAAGTACAGATGGAAGAGAGAGTTTCGGGTAAGAACCTGCAGCAGTGATGGAGGGAAGAGATTCCTGCCGGAGACCGCAGGAATGGCGGCGTTGGGGGAGATGGATGCCGGAGAAATAATGTTCGATGATTTGAGAGTTTGAAAGATGCCGGGTTTCGACCGGCAGCCGAGCGCTTGCTTAGCACGTCCCGTAGGGCGTGACTATCCTTTGGGTTCGTCTCGACGAGCGAATCCTTTGTGTGGAGGCAAAAGTGGCCAAAACCATGTTCACCCAGGTCAGCCACATTAAATCGTGCTGACGCAGTTCCACGGAAGGCGGACCAACTCGCAAGGCTCAAACAAGGTCCGTCTGTTGAATTGAGCCTCAGCCCGGTTGGCCGACTTGTAGGTAATGGATAGGTGAACCGCCTCATATTTTCTGCTGGCCACTGTCTCTCTTTCCAAC
>JACDDF010000174.1:0-3176 GCA_013817135.1 Nitrospirales bacterium | reverse complement strand
CTATCAAAAGGCTCATGGAGCTATCTGCCAACACCATCAGGAATATGGAAAAGAGAAGATGCATGCCTGATGAATCATGTCGGGATTGAAGGATGAAGAATGCTTCTACTCCCCTTTTTAATTTCTCTTCGGGTTTAAACCTCCATACAAAGGAGGGGGGAAATGGATGGGAAGAATCTGTACTCACACTGAGCCGTTTCGGGCTAGGCTAGATCCTTCGGGGACCTCAGGATGACAACCCAATTGGGACATGTTACGCCCGCCGTTGCGCCGCGCGGGCGATGCTTCACACCAGCTACGAACGATCAGTGCATAGAACAGCCAACCCCAGTGAGTGTCACGTGTAAGAACGTTGTCATTCTGAGTCCATGGCGAAGAATCTGTGCCCACACTGAGCCGTTTCTGGCTGAGCTAGATCCTTCGGATGACCCCGCCCTGAGCTTTGCCGAATGGGTCAGGATGACAACCCTCGGATGTGTTTTTGTTATTTGACCGTCTAGGTGTGGGGAAGAGGGGTGTGCGTGGAGGGGTGGAGGGTGACGACGATGGATTTGGAGGTGGGGGTGTTGCTCTTGTCTGCCACGCTGTCGATGGGGACGAGCACGTTGGCTTCGGGGAAATAGGTTGCCACACAGGTGCGGGGAATGGGGTAGGGGACGACGACAAAGTGTGAGGCCAATCGCGTCTGGCCTTTGTGATGGCTGATGATGTCCACCACGTCGCCTTTGGCAAATTTTCGCTCTTCCATGTCACGCTCATTCATGAACACAACGCGTCGTCCTGCTTTGATGCCCCGGTACCGGTCATCCAGTCCATAGATGGTCGTGTTGTATTGATCGTGACTGCGAATAGTCATCATGAGCAATTGATCCGGTCCTAGGTGAATGTCCGGCATCGGGTGCACGGTGAACCGGGCTTTGCCGGACGGAGTGGGAAATTGCCGGGCATCGCGGATCGGATTGGCGAGATAGAATCCGCCGGGTTTGTTGACGCGATCGGTGTAGTGTTCATGTCCAGGGACGACCTGGCTGATGAGATGACGAATGGCATCGTAATCGTGGATCAGTTCGTCCCAGTTGATGTGGTTCCATGGCCCTTCTTTGTTGTTGAAGGTGGCCTTTGCGAGGCTGGCGACGATGTCGACTTCACTTTTGAGAAATTCGGATACCGGCTCGAGTCGGCCCTGTGAGGTCTGGACCACACCCATGGTGTTCTCCGTGGTGACATATTGCGGGATGTCATCTTGAAGGTCTTTGTCGGTGCGTCCCAGGGCCGGCAGGATCAGGGCCTCGGTTCCGGTGACCAGATGGGCCCGGTTGAGTTTGGTGGAGATGTGGACGGTGAGCCGGCAGCGGGAAAGCGCCTGCGCGGTATAAGCCGTATCCGGTGTGGCCGAGAGAAAATTTCCGCCGAGAGCGATGAAGACCTTGGCCTTTCCTGCATGCATGGCCTTGATCCCTCGCACCGCGTCATGGCCTCTTTTGGTGGGTGGCTGAAAGTGACAGACTTTTTCGAGGCGATCCAGAAATTCGGGAGCGGGGTTTTCGGTGATGCCCATGGTGCGATCGCCCTGCACATTGCTATGCCCACGGACGGGGCAGGGGCCTGCGCCTGGTCTTCCGATATTGCCGCGCAACAGGAGGAAGTTAATGATTTCCTGCATATTGGCCACCGCGTTTTTATGTTGGGTCATGCCCATGGCCCAGGTGCAGATGATGCTCTTGGCTTGTTCAGCAATATCGGCGGCCTTCTGAATGTCCTCTCGCGCAATGCCGCTGCCTTCCTCAATTTTCTCCCATGATATGTTCAGGAGAACGGTGGCGAAGTGGTCGAAGCCTTCGGTGTATTCCTGGATGAACGGCAGGTCGAGGATGGAGCCCGGCTGCCTGGCTTCCCTCATGAGCAGTTCCTTCATGATCCCTTTGAGCAGGGGGACGTCGCCGTTGATTTTGACAGGGAGAAACAGCGTGGCGATCGGCGTTCCCTGGCCAAGCCAGCTGGTGACTTCCCGGGGATGAATGAACCGGGTGGTGCCGGCTTCAGGAAGCGGGTTGATGCTGACAATCTGACAGCCTCGCCGGGCGGCCTGCTGAAGTGTGGCGAGCATACGCGGATGGTTGGTGCCGGGATTTTGTCCCAGGATAAAGATGGCGTCGGCCTTGTCGAAATCGTCGAGCGTGACGGTGGCTTTGCCGATGCCGATGACTTCTTTTAACGCCACGCTGCTGGACTCGTGGCACATGTTGGAGGAATCGGGCAGATTGTTGGTGCCATAGAGGCGCGCGAAGAGTTGGTAGAGGAACGCGGCTTCGTTGCTGGTGCGCCCGGATGTATAGAAGATGGCTTCGTTGGGATCGTCGAGGTCATTGAGGTGCCCGGCGATGGTGTCAAATGCCGTGGCCCAGGAGATGGGATGATAATGCGTATCCTCGCTCCGCTTGATCATCGGACGGATGAGGCGTCCTTGCTGTCCTAGCCAGTAGTCGGATTGCCTGCCCAGTTGCTCCAGGGAATATCGTTGGAAAAATTCTTTGGTGATGACGGTGGTGGTGGCTTCATGGGCGACGGCTTTGACGCCGTTTTCACAAAACTCGGTAATGGCCCGCGCACCATCGGGATCGGGCCAGCCACAGCCCGGGCAATCAAACCCTTGCTTTTGATTGACCTTGAGGAGGGCCTGGCCTCCGCGCATCAAGCCCGGTTCGTGCGTGGTGTGTTTGAGGGAAGTGAGAATGGCGGGGATGCCCCCGGCCCGCGTGGCAGGCTTGTCAATGCTCAGGTCGCGGGAATCGTCGATCGGGATTTCCCACGGCGAGGTTGAGGGGGCTTCCGTGTTTTTGTGTTGTTCGTCCAAGTGTGTCCCCTGATTGTGTCGCCTGGTAGTCGGTCATTCGTCCAGGATCGTGATAGATCGTCATGCGTTGATCGTGTAACAAGCCCACCAGAGTCATGCTGAATTCTTGTGCCATCTGCACCGCGAGTGTGGAGGGTGCGCCCACGGCGGCAACAAACGGGATGCCGCCCATGGAGGATTTCTGCATCAGTTCGAAGCTGGCCCGCCCGCTCACCAGCAACACATGAGCGTGTAAGGGCAGCAGGTTGTTCATCAGCGCCCACCCGATCACTTTATCCAAGGCATTGTGCCGTCCGACATCTTCACGCACACAGAGCAGATT
>JACDDF010000173.1 GCA_013817135.1 Nitrospirales bacterium | reverse complement strand
GCGTTATTTTCTGAGAATCTCCATCGACCAGCAACACGGACTTCCCCTGTTTTTCAACCAGGACTCTTCCAAACTCCTGAACAATGGTCGAGACCCCTGCCTGGTTCCTGCTACTCATAAATTGAATAATGTTGTGTTGTGGGTCAGGAAGGAGACCGGCAAGTCGTTGGGCCAGTTGCACCATCTCTCGTCCCATTTTTAGAGGAGGTAAATTGGAAAGGACGACCGGTTGGGAACGTGCGGGTTCTATGGGATGGACCTTGATGACTTCAAGCTGAGCTTCGTAGGCCTGTTGCAAGGCCTCATACACTTTACTCATAAGGTGATCCTCATAAAGAAATATTCAAGGCTCCACTACTTTGTCAAAATCAATCCGCAGTCTATTCAGATGAATTGGCTTGAGACGCTTGGGTTGCCCGGGTTTTCATTTCTTCATCTATTTTAGGAAAGGCAATGTCCTGCCCTGGGGAAATTTTCTTGGGATTCAGAATTTTGGGGTTATACTCCAGGACACGTTGCACATAGCTAGGAGGAGACGAGCCATAGACGACCTTGACCAATTTTTCTAACGTATCGCCCTCTTGGACAGTGGCCACCGCATAGGGGTGATCGCGTTTGGCCTCAACTTCTATTTCATTCGGTTTAGTTTGAGTGGAAGAGTGGGCAAAGATTTGTTTAGAAGAGGGTAATTCCTTCTCTTTACCTGATACTAAAGGTTTTTCAGCCTCAGCCACCGTTTTGTTGCTCTCGAGGCTTTCTAACGGTGGAAACATAATCTTTTGCCCGGGATACATTTTTCGCACGCTCACAATATGACGGTTGTGTTCCAGAACGAATTGAACTGTAGACGGACTAGCCGACCCATACACATGATGCAATAGCTTTGCCATTGTGTCACCCTTTTCCACGATTCTGGTGACGGGGGAGGGTGATGCTCGCACCTTTGGTTCCTTACTTGGAATTTCCTGCGTTGTCACTCGTGTGTGACCCACAGGGACCGAAGGAGGACTATCTTGCCTAGTTGGCCTGATGGGTTCTTCAGCGACTACTGTTGGTTTTCCTAGAGGATAACTGAGTTTTTCAGGACTCAGGTGAACAAGATTGGCCTCACTGACATTCTCAGATGGTGTTTCTGCCTTATCCTGAACCAGCGGCGGTCCCTCTACCATACTGTTTGCTTCAGCCGTGGCCATACCTTCTTCCTGGATTAAGAGCTCAGGGAGTTCTTGTTGGGTGGACTGGCTAAATGGTGGTTCTGTTTCATCCTGAATAAACGGCGCTCCCTTTTCCGGACTGTCTGCTTCAGTCTTCGCAATACTTTCCTCCTGGCTTGAGAGATCGAAGAGTTCGTGTTGGGAGGACAGGATGCCTGGTGATACCGTCTCTGGAGATACGGCAGGTCCCTCCAATTCCTCTGAAACATCAGGTATCTCCTCCTGGAAGTTATCAGGTGAAATCCCGGCAAGCAGGAGGTCTTCTTGATGGTCAGGATTGATATCCGTTCTGACATCGGGTTGAGTCGTGGTTGAATCGGAATGAGAGACGACCAGGTTCCGTATTTTCTCAAAGACGTCAAACACTGATTCAGTGAGGAACGTCTGTGCCCTTTCTGTCAGGGTCGGACCGTTTTGATCAGGGGGAGGGATATTTTCCTCTACATTGAAGAGGTCTTCTTCAGGTACGAGGGTTTGTTTCGGATTCTCCCTATCTGTAATCAGTTGCCCAATTTCATTTATTGAAGGGATATCCGAAAATTTTGATTCAGTCAGGGGCAGGAGTGCGACAAGTCCAAGAACCAGGATGAGCGCCAAGCCAATCAAGGGTATTAATTTCCAGAGCGAGTGGGCGGGTCGGCCGGTCAGATCGCCGATCACTTCTTTGGCAGTTTTGCCTGTAACCAGGGCCTGGTTGTACCCAAAGGCTGTGACCAGGGCATTATCACAGAGAATATTCAGACGCCGGGGAATCCCCTTGGCTTCCTGAACGATTAGCGCTAAAGCCGAGTTCGTGAAAATCTTTTTCCCTTCCCCTCCGGCCTTGTCCAAACGATGCCGAATATATTCAAAACTTTCCGGCTTGGAGAGGGGGTGAATGATGGCTCGCACCGCGATGCGTTGGCGTAACTGGCGTAATTCGTAACGATCCAGAAGGATATCTAATTCCGGTTGACCCAACAGCACAATTTGAATGAGTTTGTCTTTTGGCGTTTCCAAATTTGACAAGATCCGTAGATTTTCCAATGTATCCACGGGCATATTTTGGGCTTCGTCAATTAAGAGCACCACCGTCCGGCCTTCTCGATATTTTTCAATAAGGACGAAATGCAGTTGTTCCAACATTTCGGCATCGTCCCCCTCAAGCGGGTCGTGGCCCAGTTCACGCAGCAGGGTCTTGAGTAAGCTTGTAAATGACAGGTTGGGGTTGAGGAGATAAACCGTTTCCTGGTTGGCCTGATGATTTTGATTCAGAAACGACCGAAGAATCGTCGTTTTTCCCAGGCCAACTTGACCTGTGACGGCAATAAACCCTTTTTTTTCCTCTATGCCATAGATCATCGAACCCAACGCCTGTTTGTGGCCCGGGCTGAGATACAAAAAATCCGGATCCGGGGTGGTATTAAATGGTTTGGTCCGTAACCCGAAAAAATTAAAATACATCGCGTATTCCTATTATGCTTTTATTCGCATCACTCGCTGAAAAATGGAGCCAAAAAATTTTGGCAACTTTGCTGTCTTTTGGTTACCTGCCCTCTGCTTAATATTGAGCCAAAAAGGCCACACAGGGGACTGTTTACAGTTGAGAGGTTTCAGGAAATTGAGCAACGACTTTTATGTTGTTCCCGTTCTGAATGCCCTAAATATAGGGGGGTCGTCGTGGATTGATGGGGAGTCGTTTTGATTCCTCCAGCCCACCATCACAACGATGGCCACAAGGCTTTCTAAATTGAGTTAAGTCACTGCACTTGGGGGAAAGGACGAAGGCCCAAACTTCGGAAACTTTGCATGCACCGCGCACTTAAGGATGAAAGAATTTTGAGAGGTCTAATGGTGAAAAATTATCAAAATTCGCCATTCGGGGTAAAAAGGGTATGGTTTACAAAGATGAAAGAACCTTAAGAATATGTACTCTATGGAATAAGTAACAATTATATACAAAAATATCAATATATAGCTAGTGATTTTCTGTAAGTGGGCTACTCTGCTTTACATTACAAAAGGAACCTTTCTCGTGCGAAGAATCGGTGCCCTGAAACACTTGGTCCTTCAGACATTTGCAGGGGTAAAAGGTAAAATTGATTGTCCTTGAGTCCCCCTCCCTCATAAGGCTTGGTTCCGAAGAGGAACCAAGATGGAGGGGAGGTAGCCTCTTCACAGCACTGAATGGTTGATCCCATCGTGGCTACCCGAGGGTACCAGGACTCTACCTCGCTCTACCTCACCTTGCCTCTCCTTACAAAGGAGAGGAATGCAAAGCAGATTTAATTCCCAAAAAGGATCAGTAGACTGGCGGGTTACCCACGGAAAACGGATGCGCCAAAAACTTTAAAGGGAGGGCAGGCCATGGTTGTCGCTATCGTCAGAATCCTGGAGACCAAAGCTGCATGGTTTCCTAGGAACCTGTCGGACTTAGGATGAATCGGCTGCAAAAGTGTCTAAGCGGTCCATATTTCGCCGCTTTCTTGAACCATAGTCCCACTATGGGCTGGCGAAACCGTCAAAATCTGGCCTCGCTCAACCGCTTTTTCGCGCTCGATCCCCAGTCCTTTCGATCCTCTAAGTCCGACAGGCTCCTAGTCTCTCCATGGTCGGAGTGCTTTAGGGTGTCCATTTTCCACCCTTCAATCCTCTTGAAGGAAGTGTTGAAAACAAAGGGCTCACCTTTCAGGATGGGTAGGCGATGCGTTCCCTGCCTTTGCCGGGCCTCCTTCGCCGAAGTAGTTACGAAGGCTGAAAGAGGCTCCCCGTCTACGCGCTGAAGCACGCTTCCGGCCTACGTAGCTGAAACGGCTACTTTGGCGGAGTGGGCTCGAGGCGCAAGCACGCAGGTAGGTCGCCCCTTGGCCGTGGACACGTAGGCCTCCGTACGCTCTGCCCGTCCAAGCGGCTGGGGCCTTTCCTTCGAGAAACCTCAGGACAAGCCCTTCGCGGGACTCAGGACAAGCCCTTCGCGAGTCTCAGGACAAGCCCTTCGTGAGGCCTCCGGGCAGGACTGGAGGAGCCTTCCTTCGAAAGCTCAGGACAGGTTTTGAACACTCCAATATTTTTATCTGGTGGATTTCGGTTATTCATTTGCTGAGGAAATGACAAAATTTTTGAAATATTCAATAGTCCCTCGAATGGTACACCATCTATGGCGGTTCTTTTTAACTCGTTTCCAAACCCTCGCTACTTTTACACGTGTATTATGGTAGCTCTGTTCCTACCGGTTGATTTTAGGGTGACAATCAAGGGTTGTTGTTAGTGTGACTTTCCCGGAAAAGTTGAGATAGTGGCCAGAGCTTACTGTAAAAATTACACACCTTGTCCTTCATATGGAATTACTTCAGGAAGCTTTCCCCGGAAAATGGGATCATACAGAAACTATGGTTCGAGCCATTCGATGTTGTTCTCAGAAAAAGCCCTTCGACCAAGCTCAGGACAGGCCCTAGAAGGCTCCGGACATCTCCTTGTTATCCTGAAAGCAACGAAGGATCTGTGTCCAGGTTGACCGGGTTATGGCTTAGCCAGATGCTTCGCGCACCTGCCATGATTCCTTCGGCTTTTACTCAGGATAAACTCCGTCGAAGGGGCTCAGCATGACAATTCTGTTGAGGGTGTCTTTCACCCGGTCTTCTTGTCATCCTCAGACGTTCAATGGACCCCATCAGGATTCATCTGTTCAAAGTCATGAGCGCTGCAGGGTGTCGAACTCTATATTCTGTATGATCCGGAAAATGTCTCATGAAGAAAAAGGCGCACACTCTTTTTCAAAAGTCTGAAGTACCCCGGAGGTCAAGCCTATGATCCAGCCTATGGCTCCTGATGAATCTGGGGCCAAGAAATCCAAAAATAGCCAATTCGAGAATCGACTTCTCCAAAGCGTTCTCGAGCAAACGGGAGAAGCTCTGGTCATTTGTGATGCCTCGGGAAACATTCTTCGCACCAGCCGGGCAGTCTATCGTTACTATCAACACCCATGTGTGCATCGGCCCTTTCATGAGATTTTTCATTTGTCCTTCCCAACAAACGAGACAGAGCGGCCATCAGCCATCTCTTTTCCCAACCTGAGTGGGAAGTTTCTTACACAGGTTCTCAACGGAGAGACCTTTTCCAACGAAAATGTCCAACTGGAAAAACATGATGGAACGATTATCCCGGTCTTATTCAGTGCCAGCCCCATTAAGGATGAAGATCAGAAGATTCTTGGCGGAATTGTGACGCTGGTGGATAGCGATTCCCGGGACCGTACCGACCGTATTCTGCAGTGTCATAATGAGGTGCTGGAACAAATTATCAACGATCACTCTCTCCCGGACATTTTGGAAAATCTTTGTCTGGAAATTGAACAACATTTCGGGGCAGAGGTCCTGGCAGCCATTCTTTTGCTGGATGAGGATGGCTGTCACCTTCGACATGGGGCAGGCCCCTCCGTCCCCGAAAGTTACAAACAAGCCATTGATGGGCTTGCCATAGGCCCTACGGTGGGTGCGTGTGGTGCGGCCGCGTATCTCAAGCAACCTGTCATTATTTCGGATATTTCTACGCATCCGAATTGGGCTCAATTTAGGGATCTGGCAGAAAGCCATGGGTTACGGGCATGCTGGTCGATGCCCATT
>JACDDF010000172.1 GCA_013817135.1 Nitrospirales bacterium | reverse complement strand
TGCGCAGTTTCTCCATATTTCCAGTAAATTAGTCGCGGAATCAGGCCATGGCATTCGATTTCGTTTAATAAGTCTGTGGCCAATATATCGAAGGAATGGCCCTGCAACGGATTTCGAACGAAAGGCGTTGGAACAACTTTCGCTAAATTCCGATACACCTCAACGTGGAGTTGTTTCTACCGGAAAAAAACGCTTATTTCAGGCCATTTATGCCGACAAAGCGATTAACGATACCTGCACGACGTGCCATAATGCTCACCCCTTAAGTCCCAAGCGTGACTTCAGCAAGGGCGACGTCATGGGGGCCATTGTCATCACCATTCCTCTGGAGGATTGAAGCACGGCACAGGTGCCGCCACAGGCTCCCTTTTTCACACATCCGATTGTACGCTTCCTCTTTTACCAGTATTTTTTCATTTCCCGTAATTTTAGGGGTGAGGTAGAAACCTTGTTACAATTTCTCATTGTCCAAGTTTTGATAGGACTCGCCCTCACCACTCCTGCTTTGAGCTTTGACACGCAGTCCTCCCTTTTCCCATCCCTTCCCATGGATATTGGGAATATCATCCAGGACATTCGCGAACTGAGTCATCCATCGTATCAGGGTCGGCAGGCCGGCACGGATGGTAGCTTGCAGTCGGCCAACTATCTGGTCGATCGATTCCGATCTCTCGGCTTACTGCCGGGCAACCACTTTCCCAAACACGAACAGTATTTCAGTTGGTTACAACAACGGTCCCTGACAGCGGTTCAAGTGCTTGAGCCGGCGACAATCACTCTTTCTCTGGTTGACTCGGGACAACCGTCAATGACGATGTCACTTGTCCCAGGAGAAGAGTTTCTTCCAATCTTGGATTCTCCTTCCACCAGAACCACGGCCAGAGTTGTCTTTGTGGGATACGGCATTGTTGACCATGCCCACGGAATAGATGAGTACCAGGACATCAATGTCGACAATCGCATCGTCCTATTTCTCCGGGGGAAACCACCTTCCTACCTCGGGTGGGTCACGCATGAAGAAAAAGCGGCAATCGCCAAAGAAAGAGGAGCTGTAGGCTATTTGACGGCAACCGGTCCGCTACCTGGTCGTTATGAAGCCCGAAAAGATCTGGGACAAGGTCCTCTAGCCATCTACGGGGAGAAACCCGATAACCGCCCCATCCCTGGGGCATGGATACATGGGAGAATTCTTGACCAGGCTTTGAAAGCAGCCAATGACTCGCTCGAAGCCCTGCAACAAGCCGCCAACGATATCGGGACATTTCGTAGCAGACCACTTCCGCTTCTGGTCCAATTCCAGTGGGAAAGCCACAGTCAGCCCGGAACGCTGACCAATGTCATCGGCATAGTACCGGGTCGCGATCTGGAACGACGCAAGGAACTCATTCTTATCGGTGCGCATCGCGACCACTTTGGCCAACAAGCCGGCTTGCTTTTTCCTGGAGCCGATGACAATGCATCTGGAACATCAGTGATATTGGAATTGGCCAGAATGCTCTCCCAAAGCGCAACCGCACCCAAACGGACCATTCTCTTCGTGTCTTTTGACGGAGAAGAACGAGGCCTATTGGGATCGACTCTCTATGTCAGCCATCCGGTGTTTCCACTGGATCGAACAGTCGCCATGATTAATCTCGATCATCTGGGAGCGGGTGATGGAAAGCTGACGGTTGGAGTCACTCGAATGGATAAGACGCTGGCTCAGCAAGCGGCCGACCAGGCGGGATTGGGCGACAATATTCAATTGTATGGATATTTCCCCGGGGGAGATCATGTCCCATTTTTTGAGGCGGGGGTGCCGACCGTGACAGTCGTCAGCAGCGGCAGACACCCCCATTTCCATCAACCGTCTGATACCCTAGAGTCCATTCAACCTGAAAATTTGGCAATCGCTACCAAATTTCTCTTCTCACTAATTACCCTGTTAGCCGACAACTCTCAGACAACCTGTCATCCTAAGCTTACCGCGAAGGAACTGTGTTCAGAGTGAAGGTATCTAGGCTTTGCCAAATCCTTTGGGGAAAATGTTCTGAGGTTGCCGATTGGCTTACCATGATATGGCCCCACCAAACCTTCCCTTCCTCCATTCCTTCACTCCCCGAATTTCCTCAGCAATTCTCACAGGGAGAATGCAGATGTTTACCACACATTTCCCCTGTCCTTTTATTCTTTTTCTTGTTTCAATTTTTCGACGGTCTTTTCTTTGATCACCTCAATTTCCAAAATGATTTTGACCTCATCACTCACGAGCATTCCGCCACTATCCAATAATTTACTGAATTTCATACCGAAATCTTTTCGGTTCACCGTGCCTGCAGCGGTGAAACCAGCCCGTGTATTGCCCCAAGGGTCTTGAGCGACGCCATTAAACGTTCCGACTAACGTGATCTCTTTGGTGACTCCCAATAGAGTCAACTCTCCGACGGCGGTATAGTCATCTCCGGTTTTTTTATAACTTTTCATAGTATAGGTCATGGTCGGAAACTTCTCGACATCAAAAAAGTCCGGGCTCCGTAAATGCTCATCCCGTTTCTGATGGTCGGTCGTGACCGAGGTGGTTTGAATGACCGCTTCGATGGTTTTAAATTCCTTCTCGTCTGCGTCCATCTCCACGATTCCTGAATACTCCGTAAATTTGCCATTGGTTTTGGACACCACCATATGCGCAACTTGAAATCCAACCCTGGAATGATCATGATCCAGTTTCCATTTAGCCATTTCCGCAAACGAAGCGGAGACGAACCCAAAACCGACCATCAGAACCAATCCAATCAAAGAAAACACTTTCGAAAACTTCCGCATCACGTAACCTCCTGTGAAAATTGAAGACATACTCCTTGTATGGTCTCCGTTCATGAATAAACAAAATCCCATGATCTAAAGGTCATCCATTCATCCTATTCTCAGGGAATGATCTAGACTATCGATGAACTGGAGAAGCCAGAAGATGGTCCAACCAGCCATTCGTCAATGATAGGAATTAGCACCCCTGTGGGTTGATACCCCTGCGTAAACCTGATGCGGTCAGTGCCATTTTGACCAAGCAGCGCTGGAAAACCACTCACTCCCAATTGGCGAGCCCGATCAAACTCCTGCCAGACCGATTGTTTAATCGCAGAATCATTGAACACTTTCAGAAATCTGTCGCGGTCAATACCTTGACTACCGGCAAGATCCGCCAAAATTTCTTCATGCGTAACATCCATGTGCTTCACGTAAAATGCTTCCTGCACAGATTTCAAAAACACAAACTCCCTATCCTGAGCCAATTGTCGAACCACTATCATCGCTCGGGATGATGGTTCGGTGTCATAGATGAACGAAGGCTCGGGATGAAAATTGAAGTTAAATGGCTGGCCGGTTCTTTCATGCACCGCATGCCAATGGCTGAGAATGTAGGCACGCTTCCGCTCATCAAATCGTTCAGTATTGCCGGGGCGCAAACCACCCAATAAAACTTCGATCGTGACCTGATCTCGATATCGCCGAAGGATCTCCTCAATGACCGGGGAAAATCCCCAGCACCACGAACACATGGGGTCGACCACATAGATGAGCGATTTCGCCATCATGTCCTTCACCCGACTCCCTCAGTGACCTGCCAAGAAATACCCAACGGTTCAAAAGCCATGTTTAAAAAACCAAAATACCCTAAAACAACCGGTGCATGTATCTAATCAATTTCCCCTCAACGTTTCCTCTAAAACTCATGTAGCTTCATGTGCGCCTGAAACAACAGCTGTCAGATCCCCCCTCAACCAATTCAATTGCGCTGGCATTGAGTCCTGTGAAAATTCAGCATCCGTGGCCTATAATAGCCCAATCTTTACAATTTAAAAACCAAGGGGATGACACAGAAGATTGTTTATTTCGTTTCTTTTTTGAGCCACCCCGTGAGTGCCTTGATCCCGGGTTGAGGGGATAGAGCATTAAACCACCATTCCCATTCTTTGAGTTACAGATGAAAATGCTGCGGAGGAATACCCTTGAATTATCGTAAATGGCGTTTGGCGTGATTCCAAAAGGGTTCGATCCCATTCATATACGTTTGGCCTTTCCCAGCGCTCTTCGAATCATTGATGCGGATTTTGATGGCACGCAGTCACATCCAACGCATTGTAGCGGGGCAACGCATCGCTTAGCACATGCTATCAGGCATATTTCTTCCTTTCATGATCGGCAAAAGAGTTTTCCGCTTTGCATTCGGCGGGGTTATCTCTTTACCAGAGAAAGGAAAACAACCATGCGTGCATTTAAACTGTAATATTCCTGAATCCTGGGCAGGAAGTTAGCCGGATGAAAAGGCTTGGATAGTATGGAGTGGAGTTTCCTTGATCTACGGAGCATTCTGGCTTATCACTTCTTTTATTATCTATGCATTCACATAAATCTTTGCTTTCCTTTCCCGGGCCGTGGGCTCATGAACACATTGAGCAGAAAAATCCACACTGAAGTACATATCCCACGCTATTAAGTTTGAACCCCGGAAACCTTCAGTCCTTCCAAAAGACTGCAAGCCAAATTGTGTTCTGTTGTGGATCGGTCCATTCCACACGATGCCTGGTATGCGCGGGAAGATAAAGAGTATCTCCCGGACCAAGCATCATTTCAGGTTGTCCCTCAATTTTGATGGTGGCTTTTCCTGCCAGCACCACGACCCATTCATGCTCTGCCTGATCGTACCAATAGTCTGGTGGAGACGCCTGCCCCCGTGACACAATCCGTTCAATTCGTACCGAACGATCCCTCAACAACTTACTCGTCAATTCGTGGTCAAGGTGTTCAGGAATATTGGCGAACAGATTTTGACTTAATTCCATTTCATCCACCTCTCTTGACGAATTGTACGTACATATAAGGCTACTTGCCTTATCGCATTCTCTTTTTTAGTACTGATTGACTTCCATGGGCGCATCGAACAAGGCATTGACGGTTGGGGAAAAATCTGGAGTCAGAAATCTCTGGTGGGAAAAACCGAAGGATCTACGGCTGGGCACTGAAGATTTAAAGGACCAAGCAGAAGAATCAGAGGGACTGCCGATAATTCAAATGGCGGCAATTAAGGAACGGACCCGACAGACCTCTCAGGAGGAATGGACCCCTCTTTTCTCCATTCATCACGCTCTTTTAAAAAACGTCACTAGCCCAATTGACTTAAACCCCTTACTGCACGACAAAATGACCGCGCCGGTTTTCTTGCCAGCACACTTCATTCTGATCGGTGCAAAATGGCTTCTCTTTTCCATAACTCACAACCTGAAGGTTCTCACTAGGGACGCCCAAATCAACTAAATATTCCCTCACTGCATTTGCTCTTCGCTCACCAAGCACCATATTGTAACTTTCCGTGCCACGCTGATCACAATGTCCTTCGATCACAATCTTGTTATTTGACAAACCCGAAGCCAGTGTTTGGGCATTTTCTAGCAGAACTGAAATCGCATCCTTCCGAATAGAAAATCGGTCATAATCGAAATAAATATCTCCCAGAGATTTAACAAGATCTTCAGTCTTCTTTTCAATCATTTCGGGCAGTGCTGCGACCTGCTGAACCGGTTTGCCCGCCTCGGGCTCTACCCGAGCGATCAATTGTTCCGGGGGAGCCGCGTCTCCACGAATTGTCGCGCGGGCCGGTGTTTCCGGTTCAAACGAAATCGGCGGGACTCCAAACCCTTTTGATGATTCTTGAGGAGAAATTTGGCTTGGTGGGGTAGCTAAAGGGGACGGAGGAACCATGGATTCAGCTACCAGGGGAGCTTCAAGAGGGGCAGGAACCACGGGTTCAGCTACCAGGGGAGCTTCAAGAGGGGCAGGAACCACGGGTTCAGCTACCAGGGGAGCC
>JACDDF010000171.1 GCA_013817135.1 Nitrospirales bacterium | reverse complement strand
CGCACCACTCATTACCTTGGTTAACGCCGAGGTCAATGTCGTCTTGCCATGGTCGACATGCCCGATCGTCCCCACATTGACATGCGGCTTTTTCCGCTCAAACTTCGCCTTCGCCATGCCCTACCTCCTCTTGAAATCCTTGCCTTACCGAATTAGAAAATTTACCGGAGGAACACTATTCCCCTTGGTTCTTTTTTATAATTTGCTGAGCCATGAGTTTTGGCACCACCTCATAAGACTCAAACTCCATGCTATAAGTAGCACGCCCTTGAGTCTTGGAACGTAAGTCCGTGGAATACCCAAACATCTCACTCAAAGGAACCGCCGCATCAACAATTTGAGAAGTCCCTCTTGCCCTCATCCCGTGAATCTTTCCACGTCGGCTATTCAAATCACCGATCACGTCCCCCATAAAATCCTGAGGAACAAGAACTTCAACCTTCATGACTGGCTCCAACAAAACTAAGTCTGCTTTTTGACAAGCACTCACTAGCGCCATTGACCCCGCAATCTTAAAGGCCATCTCACTCGAGTCCACCTCATGATAGGAGCCGTCAAACAAAGTGACCTTAAGGTCCCGCAATGGGTACCCGGCAAGAATTCCACTCTCCATCCGCTCTCGAACACCTTTTTCAACCGGAGCGATATATTCCCTTGGAACCGAACCTCCAACGATTTTGTTTACGAACTCTAGCCCGACGCCGGACTCAGCGGGCTCCACCCTCAGCCACACATGGCCGTACTGACCACGACCACCAGTCTGCTTGACATACTTTCCCTCAGCTTCAGCTCTTCCTTTAATAGTTTCGCGATAAGCTACCTGAGGCTTTCCCACATTCGCCTGTACCTTAAACTCCCGAAGAAGACGATCAACAATGATCTCAAGGTGCAATTCACCCATACCAGAAATGATCGTTTGCCCCGTCTCCTCATCAGATTTCACCTGAAAAGAAGGATCCTCCTGAGCAAGTTTTTCCAAAGAATAGCCCAACTTATCCATATCTTGCTTGGTCTTTGGCTCAACCGCCAATGAAATAACTGGCTCAGGGAATTTTATAACTTCCAGCAGTATTTGATGCTTTTCATCACAAAGAGTGTCGCCCGTTCGGGTGTCCTTAAGACCCACGGCGGCCGCAATATCACCCGCCGAGACCTCCTCAATCTCTTCTCGCTTATTGGCATGCATTTTCAACAATCGCCCTATTCGCTCCTTTTTCCCCTTTGCGACGTTATAAACATAGGATCCAGCCGACAACTTCCCTGAATACACCCTAAAATACGTCAACTGACCAGAAAAAGGATCAGACATAATTTTAAATGCCAACGCAGCAAAAGGCTCACCATCCTCAGGCTTTCGAGTTATTTCCCCTTCAGTATGAGGATCAATACCAACAACGGGAGGAAGATCAACTGGAGAAGGAAGATAATCAACCACACCATCCAGCAACGGCTGAACGCCTTTATTCTTAAAAGCCGATCCGCAAAAGACCGGGTTAATTTTCAATCCTATCGTCCCTGCCCGAATTGCCCGCTTAACTTCATCCACCCCAAGAACCTCTCCAGCCAAATACCGCTCCATGACCACTTCATCAAACTCAACCACCGCATCCAATAATTTCTCGCGGTATTCTTTCGCCACCTCAATAAACTCATCCGGAATTTCCTGAACAGAATAAGCAGCGCCAAGAGTCTCATCATCAAAGACCAGCGCCTTCATAATCAGAAGGTCAATTACCCCACGCAATTCATCCTCACTCCCTAATGGCAATTGCACGGGAACAGGCTTAGCCCCAAGCCGGTCAACCAAAGACTTAACGCTTGCAAAAAAATCAGCCCCCACTCGATCCATCTTATTCATAAACACAATTCGTGGAACCTGATACTTATCTGCCTGTCGCCATACGGTTTCAGATTGAGGCTCCACTCCCTGAACGGAATCAAAAACCGCTATAGCCCCATCAAGCACTCGAAGCGACCGCTCCACCTCAATAGTGAAATCCACATGACCAGGAGTATCGATAATGTTAATCCGATTCTCTTTCCAGAAACAGGTTGTGGCGGCGGATGTAATCGTAATCCCCCTCTCCCGCTCCTGCTCCATCCAATCCATCGTTGCTGCACCCTCATGAACCTCACCGATTTTATGAGAGACCCCTGTGTAATAGAGGACCCGCTCCGTAGTCGTAGTCTTCCCGGCATCGATATGGGCCATAATCCCAATATTCCGAGTTCGACTTAAAATTAAATCTGCAGACACAAATTCCTCACACACCAATGCCGACAAGGGCTTAGCTTATTAAGATTAAACAGAGAATAAAACCATCTATCCACAAAACAACAAAACACCCGCAGCGCTAAGGCACAAAACCTACCACCGGTAATGAGCGAAAGCTCTATTAGCCTCAGCCATCCGGTGAGTCTCATCCCGCTTCTTTACCGCAGAACCATTATTATTAGCAGCATCCATGAGTTCTGCCGCCAGCTTCTCCCTCATACTTTTTCCACTTCGAGCCAAAGCACTTTGCTTAATCCACCTCAACGCCAACGCCACCTGCCGCACCGGTCGAATTTCAACAGGCACCTGATAGGATGCGCCACCAACCCTCCTCGACTTCACCTCGACCATTGGCTTAACATTTCCCAGCGCAGCATGAAAGATCTTAAGCGGCTCATCCCCGGTCTTATCCCTGACAATATCAAAGGCTCCATAGCAAACCCTTTCAGCCGTACTCTTCTTTCCGTCCTGAAGGAGAATATTTAAAAATCTCCCAACAACCTGGTCCTTATACCTAGCATCCTGCACTACCTTTTGACGAAGAACGAGTGGCCTACGTGGCATTTTTTCCCCTAAAAAATTAGCGAATTTTAGATTAAATTAGCGAAGGTAAAAGCGCGAAACCTACTACTTGGGTCGCTTTGCTCCATACTTCGATCGCCCCTGCTTCCGGTTAGCAACCCCGACGGCATCCAACGCCCCACGGATCATATGATACCTGACACCAGGAAGGTCCTTCACCCTACCACCCCTGACCAAAACAATAGAATGCTCCTGAAGATTATGACCCATACCTGGTATATATGCAGTTACTTCAAGGCCTGTCGTCAATCGCACCCTTGCCACTTTCCTTAATGCCGAGTTTGGCTTCTTAGGTGTCGTGGTATATACCCGAAGGCACACACCCCTTCGCTGAGGGCACCGATTCAAGGCAGAACTTTTACTTTTTACTTTAATTGGCTTACGGCCGACTCGTATCAATTGGTTAACTGTTGGCATTTTATTTCCAATTACATCTTAATTTTTAGAAATTTAAAGAACAAATAATCATTGAGGCGAACCTGATGATCTTATAGATTCATTTACATTATGTCAAGATTATTTTTCATCTTAATGGTATCATTTAATTTCATTTATCACTTGACGAATGAACTTTATTTAAACTTGATTGATCCTCTGATGACAGAGCTACATCTTCCGTTCGCTTTGGAACAAAAGTTTCGCGGTACGCGCCCCAACCTGTTCCAGCCGGAATCAGCCTGCCGACAATCACATTTTCTTTTAATCCACGCAAGTCATCCGTACGTCCATTAATGGCAGCTTCCGTAAGAACTCTCGTTGTTTCCTGGAAAGAAGCACCAGAAATAAAGCTGTCAGTACTCAGAGAGGCTTTCGTGATTCCCAACAAGACAGGCTTACCTAACGCCGGCTGTCCACCTTCAGAAAGAACCCTCTCATTCTCATCATCAAAAACAGATTTATTGACCTGAGTGCCAGGCAAGAAAGAACTATCGCCAGCATCTTCAATTCTCACCTTTTTCAGCATTTGCCGGGTGATTACCTCAATGTGCTTATCATTAATCACAACTCCCTGAAGGCGGTAAACCTCTTGCACCTCATCAACCAAATACTTTTGCAATTCCCTTGGTCCCAAGACGCTTAGAATATCATGCGGATTAGCCGACCCATCCATTAAGGGCTCACCAGCTCTTACCCAATCCCCTTCATGAACATTTACGTGCCGACCACGCGGAATAAAGTATTCCTTCACATCACCAATCTTGTTATCCACGACGACCTTCCGTAAGCCTTTCACAAATCCGCCGAAAGACACCTCTCCATCAATTTCAGTGACCACGGCATGCTCCTTGGGCTTTCTTGCTTCAAACAATTCGGCCACTCGAGGCAACCCTCCGGTAATATCTTTCGTCTTAGTGGTTTCTCTAGGAATTTTGGCCAACACATCACCAGGATATAAAGTGGAGCCTTTTTCCACAAAAATATGAGCTCCCACCGGCAGGAGGTATCGTGCAGGAGAACCAGAAGAAAGCTTTGCGGTCTTCCCTGATTCGTCCTTAACAGACAATCGTGGACGCAAATTGGTCCCTGCTTGCTCAATCACCACACGGCGGGATAAACCCGTGACCTCATCCACCTCTTCTTTCATGGTGACTCCTTCGGCAATATCACCGAAAGCCACCCTTCCCCCCACTTCAGTCAAAATTGTGAGTGAATACGGATCCCACTCCACAAACTTCTGCCCAACTTCGACCTTACCTCCATCAGGGATTTTTATCTTACCCCCATACACGACAGGATATTTCTCACGCTCACGGCCGGTTTCATCAATTACCGCAACCTTGCCGTTTCTTACCATGACAACCCAATCCCCTTGTCGGGTTTTTACGGCCATGTTGGGATTATAAAAATCCGCATTTTTCTTCGCGTCAAAGCTTAAAAATTTAATCGTGCCATCATGCTTTGATGCCAGAACAGTTTGTTCCACAACCTTACTGGCCGTGCCTCCAATATGGAAGGTCCTCATCGTCAACTGAGTCCCTGGCTCTCCGATAGACTGAGCGGCGATGACCCCAACAGGCTCACCCATTTCTACAAGCCGACCGCGCGCCAAATCCCTACCGTAGCATTTGGCACACACCCCCCATCGAGACTGGCATGTGAGAACGGACCGGATTTTTACGTGATCTATTCCTGCTTCAACAATGGTCTTACAAAGCTCTTCCTCTAACTCTTCATGAGCCTTGACAATTACTTCCTGCGTGACAGGGTCGAGCAGGTCCTCAGCTGTTAACCGACCAAGAATGCGTTCATCCAGGGGTTGAATCACTTCTCCTCCCTCTACTAACGCCGAAACAATAATTCCCTCCGTTGTAAAACAATCAGGCTCACTGATAATCACATCCTGGGCCGCATCGACAAGGCGCCTAGTGAGGTATCCGGAATTTGCTGTCTTGAGTGCTGTATCGGCCAACCCCTTCCGTGCTCCGTGAGTCGAAATAAAATACTGCAGAACAGTGAGACCCTCTCGGAAATTAGCGGTAATAGGAGTTTCAATAATTTCGCCTGAAGGCTTTGCCATAAGACCGCGCATTCCTCCCAATTGCCGAATCTGCTGCGAACTTCCCCTGGCACCTGAATCCGCCATCATAAAAATAGGATTAAGGCCTTCTGCTGCACCACGTCCGCCTCCCTCTTTAATTTCCTTCATCATTTCAATGGCGACTTCCTCACCAACATGGGCCCAAATATCGATAACCTTATTGTATCGCTCCCCATTAGTAATCAAGCCTTCACTGTATTGCTCATGAACTTGAGAAACATCTCCTTTTGCCCGCTCGATCAATTCCTTTTTGCGAGAAGGAATATGCATATTGTCTATACAAATAGAAACGCCAGCTTTGGTGGCATAGGAGAACCCTAAGTCCTTCAATTGATCAAGCATGACGACCACTTCATGTAAGCCGGCTTGACGATAAACACGATCAACCAATTTCGTCAGCTCTTTTTTCGTCATAAGCTGATTCACATGCGAAAAAGGCATACTGGCTGGCAGCACTTC